>JBDSWM010000187.1:0-25526 GCA_039926685.1 Fibrobacteria bacterium
AACCCCGGCCGGTACATGGCCCAGGCCTGGGAGAACGGCAAGCCCGGCAACGCCCGGGGCGGCAAAGCAAAAGGCGGACGCGCTTAGGGTATTTTCTGCCTTTTTGGCAAAGATCAGGGATTTGGTGGTAAGATTGAGACTGAATCTTGATTTTGGGGGAGAACCTGCGTACTATTCATGATATGGCTCAGCATGGTTTAGCTCAGCATGAAACGGCTCAGCGAAGCCTATTGGAAGTGCGCCTGTTATGGTAAAGATCATCAATCGCGAACCCGCGGCCGCGGGCAAGGAGTCCGCCGGCGTAGAAGCGGGAGTGCTCCTGGATACCCTGGGGCGCGGCGAAGGCGGAACCATACTCCGCATCGACGCCGAACCCGCCCTGAAGCTGCATTTGATGGAACTGGGCTTCGTGGCTGGAAGTCCCATCACCTTCCTCATGTCCACCCCATTCGGCGATCCCAATATATACGCCTTGCGTGGGACCTCGATTGCGTTGCGGAAGAGCGAGGCGAAATGCATCCGCGTCCGGATCTGAATCCGCCCGCCCGCAAGGAGGCGGTAGCCGGTTCGGCTTCAACCGAAGCGAATCGCGTCACCACCGATCCGGCCGTCAACGCGGCCCTGGCGGCTGCCCCGGGAGGGTCAGCGGGATCGGGTTCCGAGCCCCTGGTGGCGCTGGTGGGATCCGCCAATTCGGGCAAGACCACGCTCTTCAACCTGCTGACCGGTTCGCATTACAACACCGTCAATTATCCTGGCGCCACGGTCGAGTTCGCCATCGGTCCCGGCAAGAATTTCGCGGGCTTTCCCTGCCGGGTCATGGATACGCCGGGCCTCACCAGCCTCATCCCCTCCTCCCTGGACGAGAAGGTGACCGTGGACGCGTTGTTCGCCAAGCATCGTCCCGACGTGGTGGTGGCCGTTGTGGACGCCAACCAATTATCGCGCCATCTCTACCTGGTCAAGCAATTGCAGGATCTGGGCTTCAACTTGGTGGTGGCCCTGACCATGTCCGACCTGCTGCGCAAGCAAGGCCGCGGCATAGATGCGGGCAAGCTTTCCGAAATGCTGGAATGCCCGGTCCTTCCGCTCGATCCGCGCAAGAAGGACAAGGTCGCGGAGTTGGGGCGGCTGGTGGAAGAACGCTGGATGGCGGGGCGCTCGCTTTCCGGCCGGCGCATGTGCGACGAGGGCGATTACCAGGTATTCGCCGACGGCATGACGGAAGACCGCGTGCTCAGCTACTATGCCGCCTTGGATGAAGTGGAAAAGCTGGTCACCGTGGAGAACGGCGGCGATCAGAAGACGCGGGGCCGGGGCGCGGCCGCGGATAGGATCCTGCTGCATCCCGTTTACGGCCTGGCGATTTTCTTGGCGGCCATGTTCCTGATCTTCACGTCCATTTTCTGGATGGCCACCCCGTTCATGGATCTCATCGATGCCGGTTTCGGCTGGGCCATCGCGGCCGTCAAGCATGTCTTGCCGCAATCCTGGATCGTCGATCTGATCGCCGACGGAGCCGTGGGCGGCGTGGGCACGGTGATGGTCTTCCTGCCGCAGATCCTGATCCTATTCTTCGCGATGGGGTATCTGGAGGATTCCGGCTACCTGGCGCGCGGCGCGGCGCTGGTGGACAAGCCGCTTTCCAAAATTGGCCTCAACGGCAAATCCTTCGTGCCCTTGCTTTCCGGCTATGCCTGCGCCATCCCGGCGATGATGGCGGCACGCACCATCCCCAACCGCTATGAACGCAACCTGACCATTTTCATCATCCCGCTCATGAGCTGCAGCGCGCGCCTGCCCGTGTATACGCTGTTGCTCGCCTTCATCACGCCGCATGGCAAGCCCTGGATCGGCGGCCTGGCGCTGACGGGCCTGTATTTGGCGGGCATGGTGCTGGGCGCGGCGGTTTCCACCGTCATCAGCAGGTTCAGCCGCAACAAGGGGATTTCCGGTTTCATCCTGGAATTGCCAGCGTTGCGCAAACCCGTGCTGCGCGTGGTGGTGGCTTCCACCTACCATAAGGCCGAGCAATACCTGCGCAAGGCGGGCCTGACCATCGTCTGCATTTCCCTGGGGCTATGGGTGCTGACGCATACGCCCCCGGTCCCGGCCGCTGCGCCTGCGACCGCAATGCTTTCCTCTGGGGGGGCGGCGGTCCCGGCAACGGCGCAGGCCGCGGCCGACGGCACCTCAGAGTACGTGACCGTGAGCAATTCCTACGCGGCCCAAATCGGACGCTTCATCGAACCCGTCACCCGCCCCATGGGCCTGGATTGGCGGGGCGGCGTGGCCATGATCTGCGGCTTCGCCGCGCGCGAGGTGTTCGTCAGCGCCATGGCCCTGATGTACCGCATCGACGACACGGAGGGCGACGGCCTGGCCGATCGCCTATTGGCCCGCATGTCCGAAGTAACCTTCGAAGGCACCCAGGAAAAGGTCTTCACCATCTCCTCCGTGCTGGGCGTGATCCTGTTCTTCATGATCGCCCTGCAATGCTTTTCCACCGTGGCCGTGGCCAAAACGGAAGCGGGAGGCTGGAAGTTCGCCGCCGTCCAGTTGGCGGTGTACACAGGCGCGGCCTACGTGCTGACCGTCATTCTAGTGCAAGGCTTGCGGGCCATGGGCGTGGCCTGAGCCCCGCTTCGGGCGATCACGCAATCACGCGATCACGCGATCACGGGTTATCCAGGTACCAGATATCGTTGGTGAAGGCGCCGTTTGCCATCTGACCGCCGATCAACCATAATTTCCCTTTGAAATACGCGGCTCCGGGCCCGATTCTCTGCCCGAAGGGAGCATGTATATCCATTGGCGCCCAATCCACTCCGTTCGGGGACGACCATACTTCATCGTATAAGTTTACGGTTTTGTGATCCGGGTTCAGTTCAATATCCCGAGAGCCCCCTATCGAGTATATCCGGCTGTCCGAAGCCACGAGGACATTGTCATAGCGAGGAAGGAAATCGGTTGATTCGGCCGACAACTCCCATTCAATGCCGTCCGCGGTGTTCCATATATCGATAGCCTGTTTCCGGCTCCAGGGATCCTGGCCGCCAATCCTCCAGAATTTATCCAAGAATACGATCTGGCCGGTACCGCCGGTGCCGAAGTAATTGGCTGGCAAAACCGCGGACTGCCATTCGATCCCGTCGCCGCTGGTCATGAAAGCGGAGGAATCGAATTGGGCGTGCCCGGCGATTGAAGCCAGTTTACCCTGGAAAACCTGCAACTTCATCGCGACCCCTAAGGTGTCATAACCCAGGATCCCACCGTATCCCCTTGATGTGTCGTCAACCGAAGCGGCACTGTCCAGAATTGCGGGCATCCAGGCAAGGCCGTCCATGGAATGGTAAAGCTTCAGACCTTGCGCGAATCCCGTATCGAACGAGGATCGAACCCCACCGTACAGCCAAAGCATGCCCTGGAATACTACCGGTTCGGACCCCAGGCTCAGGCCTGGAATCGAATCCGCCACCTTGGTCCAGGAAATGCCGTCGGAGGAAGACCAAATATCATGGTAGATTTTGGCGGCGGTGCTTCCCCCGAAAAGCCAGAGCTTGTCCTTGAAGACAGCCACCCCGGGCCGGGAGCGTTTTGGGAACGCCGCCGCGGCCACGGCCTTGGTCCAGGCCCCGCTCGTGAATTGCCGGGAAGGAGGGATGGTGACCGCATCCGCGCCTCCGAAGGAGGGGCCTATCATGCCGCTTTTGTCCAGGATTTTCACGCGGTAGTGGATGGAGTAGGCCACACTGTCCCGCAAATCATACCGTCCCTCGGCCGAGGCCTGGACCAGGCTATATAAACTGTCTGCGAAAACGGTATCCCGGGTTTTCCCGATCGGCAATTGGCTGGGCAAGGTGGCCGATTCCGGGTCACGGTATATCAGGTAGGCATCCACGTTTTTGGAATCGGACCGGTTCCAGCTGATCTTGACGATGCCTTTTGGGAGGGCCGATGCCGTGATACCCTGCACCACCGGAGTGAGGGAATAGAACGGCCGCAAAGTATCCGCGAGGGTATCGGCCCGTCCCGCGTCGATGGTGACTTCCTTGATCAGCGGGACATAGCCCGGCGAGAAAGTGACCACCCTGATCTGATACTGGCCCGCCCCCAGGTTCGGCAGATGGAATTCGCCATCCTGTTCCACATTGACGAACAAGGTGGTTCCCAGCACCTGCACCGTGGACGTGCGGGGGTTGTCCTGGGGTTGCAAACCGATCCAACCGGTGAGGCTGCCAGGCGACTTGAGGGTATCCGAACCCAGTTGCTGCCCTTTGCCGGTCACGGCGATGGAATCGCGGAACGATCGCAGCGCGTCCTTGGAGGCAACGATATTGTACTCGCCCGCCGCCACCGAGCTCACCGAGAACCGGCCTTCGCCGTCGGTCCTCAAGGTCACGACCGTGGTGCGGCCCGAATCGTTGCGGTCGCCGGGCACGTATCCCACCGGGATCAATTTCACTTCGGCATCCGACGCGGTCCGGCCCGCGATAAACTCCCTGCCCACTAGCTCATTGGGGATCTCGGTGCCGCTATCATTGGTATTGCAAGCGGGAAAGAATCCGCACAACAGGGCGATGGCGAGCAAATACCTAATCATCTAGTACCTCTAATACTTGCGTCACTGGAAAAACCTGGAACAGGCATTGGTAAACGCGGTTCTGGGCCTTGTCTTTTTCGGCGATGAGCATCAATCTCTTGCGGAGCAGCGCAATCTCCTCGCCGGCCTGCCTCATGCCTTGCGGGGAAAGGCTCAAGGTAAGCGCGGAGAAATTCCTTTCCTCCCGCCCGTACTTGTCGAGCGCTTCTGGGGCGAGCTTCATCAAGGCTTTGAGGATGCGGTTCCATTGCCCCGGGTCCCCCGAGGGCGCCTTCACCAGCACGGGGATGTCCGTCATCCTGCGGTTCCAGATTTGCGGCAGGATCAAATCCAGCCGATGCATCAGGTCGATGGCCTTCTTGGCTTGGGCGGCGCTTATGGGCGGATTGAGGGCCGCGCCCAAAGCCGCATAATCCCCCGTGAACGGCAGGATGCCCAGCACTTCCCGCAGCACAGGATGATACCAATGATCGAAGAACGCGAAGCGATCCTTTTGCACTACCTCGCGCCTAGGGCCTTTCAGGGCCAGCCACTTCTCCATGGCCGCCACCCGCGCCTCCGGATCCGACGCCTTTTCCATTTCCACCAGCACGGTCAGGAAATCGCGTTCCCTCTCATCCAGTCTGAAGGCCGCCGCCAAATCCTTGACTTGATCGGAGCGTAATTTCTGCCGCCCCGCCAGGATGTCGGATATCCATCCCGAGGAATGCGCGCCTACTTTGGCGTTGATGTAGCGATGGGAGAACTTGGGTTCGCGCGCCTTCATGGCGAGGTAACGGTCCTTGAGAAAGGAGCGGTATTCCGCATAGCCCACTATATCTGGCAAAACGGCACCCATGCTGAAAGTATATGTCTTCCAAAGATAAAGCGGGAGTGCGGTGCTCTGAATATTCGCTCTGAACGCCAGAGCGGCGGCCATGGCCCATTGTCGCGGCGCGCCAAGATTAGCTAAATTCCCCGCCCGTGAAAGAATCCGGCCTGATGAAACTGTACAAGTCCTTCGGATTCGAATCCGCCCATTTCCTCCCCAATGTACCGGCCGGGCATAAATGCGGCCGCGTCCACGGGCATAGCTTCAAATGCGAAATCGAAGTGACTGGTCCCGTGGATCCGGTGACGGGCTGGGTGATGGACTTCGCCGATATCAAGAAGGCGTTCCGTCCCGTGGAAGAGGCTTTGGATCACCGCTTCCTGAACGAGGATGTGCCGGGCCTGGATAATCCCACTTCCGAAGTCATATGCCTTTGGATCTGGAAGCAATTGAAGCCGGCGCTGCCGCTGCTCAGCGCCGTAATCCTGCACGAAACCTGCACGGCCCGATCGGAATACAGGGGATAAAATCCAAGGGCCGTCCGGCTCGATCCGAATACAGAGGGTAACAAACCAAGGGCCGTCCGGCCCGATCCGAATACAGAGGGTAGCTATCTGCGGAAGGATTCCGTAGTGGCCGAGCCCTTGCGGTTCAACTCTTCCACCAGCGGGTCGTTCTCGCTCAGGAAATTGCCCTTTAAATCCCAATAGGTCTTGACCCAGCGCGAGGGGAGTCCTGTGGTTTCGTCGCCTCCGCGTAGATGATCGACTTCGATGACTTGGATCAGCTTGGCCCGGATATCGTTCTGCATCTCAACCCCTTTTGCTTGGATTCCCAAGATCGGCTTATCCGGAAAACTAGCTAACCGAGCGGTTTCATCCCAGGTCGTGGCGGCGGGCCGGGCAGGCCCCAAGCCCGTCCCGGCGGGGGTTGCCGGTCGCCCGTCTCCGCGTGGTCATTCCCGGTAGAATTCCCGGAAGGCGCGGATCATCATGCCATGGTCCTCGGATCCGCACATCTCGCGCGCGGAATGCATGGAGAGCATGGGATTCCCCACGTCCACGGTGGGGACGCCCAATGCCGCGGCCACATGGGGCCCGATGGTGGTGCCGCAGGCAAGATCGGTGCGGTTGATGAAATCCTGGCAGGGCACGCCCGCCTTGGCGCATAGGCCCCGGAACAGGGCCGAAGTCTCTCCGTTGGTGGCATAGCGCATATTGGCATTGCCCTTGATCACCGGGCCATGGTTCAGGAGGGGGAAATGGTAAGGCTCGTGCTTCTCCGGGTAATTGGGATGGATGGCGTGCGCCATGTCCGCCGAAACCAGATGCGAGCGCGCCAGCGCGGCCAAGGTTTCCTCACGGCTGCGGCCCAAGGCCAGCATAACGCGCTCCAGCACGGCCTGGATGAGATTGGAGTTGGCGCCTTGGGCCGAGGTGCTGCCCACCTCCTCGTTGTCGAACAAGGCCGCCACCTGGATGCCGTCGCGCGCGGCGCCTTCCGCGCAGAAGGCTTCCAGGGCCGCATGGGACATGGCCAGATTGTCCAACCGCCCGGAAAAGACGAAATCGTCGCCCAGGCCTCCGTAACCCGCAGGTAACGTATCGTACAGGTGAAGCTCGAAGGTGAGGGACTCGAAACGGGCCCCGATGGACTCTTCCAGCCAGCTTTCCAGGCCGGGCCCGGAGCCGGACTCTCCTGTCAGGCCCAGCACGGGCTGCAGATGACGTTGGGCATTGAGCACCAGGCCGGAGTCGTTGACGCCACGATCGAGATGAATGGCCAATTGGGGGATGCGGAAGGGCTTGGTTTCGGCGCGCACCAGGGTGGATTTGACCCTGCCTTCCGCGTCGAGGCGGGAGACCCGCCCGGCCACGCCCAGATCGCGATCCAGCCAAGAGTTGTACAGCACGCCACCGTAAACCTCCACACCCCATTGGCGGTAATTGGCGGAAGGAACCGGGGATCGCGGCTTGAGCTTAAGGCAGGGGCTATCCGTATGCGCGGCCACGATGCGGAACCTGGCCCGGGAAACGTCCGCGGGCACGCGGATGGCGACGATGCTGCTGCCATTGCGCGTGACGAAGGCGGTTTGCCCCGGTTGCAGGCTCCAGGCTTCCTTTTCATCCAGACGCATGGCTCCCAGGGCCGAGAGGCGATTGGCGGCCGTTTCCACCGCGTGGAAAGGAGTGGGGCTGGCATTGAGGAAAGCGATCAGCGAATCTGCATGGGCATTTCTGGACAAGCAAGGCCTCCGGTGCTATGGGGATAATTATACATAGGTTCCGCGCGGGATACGCGCGGGTTTGGAGCCGGGGCGAGGGCAGTTCAGCCGGGACGATGCGGCTGCAGGGACAATGGCTTGTCCAGGATGGTCTTCAGGATGAAGGCGCGCCGGATGGACTCGGGATCCATGAGGCTTTCCCGCGCCAGCTCCGAAAAGGACGGCGCATCCGGGGCCAAGGTCACGGGCGCGTTACTGGTAAGGTATGCGGGCAGGCGCCGCGGGGCGTTTTCGCCACCGCTCCTGTCCACCGTGCGCACGCTATGCGAATGCTCTCCCCGCTGGGCCTCGGCGTCATGCCTGTCCAAAACGGTTTGCCCCTTGGCGGGTCGGCCAGGAGCGGGCTTGGGCTTCGCGGACGGGGCTGGGGTCTGGACCCGGGAGTTTTCCCCGCGGATTTCCGCTGGCGGCCGGGGTGCCGGCCTGGGCGGTGCCGGAGCGGGGATTTCCAGGCCCAATTCCTTGGCCAATTGCGACAGCAAGTCCTTGCCGGTCTGCGCTTTGGGCGTGTTGGCGGGAACCGGAAGGCCCTGTCCGGAAGCCTGACCGGGGAAGGTCGGGCGCACAGCCTGGGTGGGGCGGGCCCCGGAGTCGCGCGCCGCCGCTTCGGCCTTCTTCTTGGCTTGCCACTTCGAGAACGCCCCATAGGCGATCACGGCGGCGAAAATAAGGAACTTGGTTTCCAGTACCATGGAAGGTTCCGCCTAGGTTTTCGGTTTCGCGTGTTCCCCGACCCCGCCGATTTTCTCGCGCATGGCCGTGTCGGCATTGACGTTCTTCATATGGTAGAAGTCCATGATGCCCAGGTTGCCGCTGCGGAAGGCTTCCGCCATGGCCATGGGGATTTGCGCTTCCGCTTCCACCACCTTGGCGCGCATCTCGGCCACGCGTGCGATCATCTCCTGCTCGTGGGCGATGGCCATGGCGCGGCGTTCCTCGGCCTTGGCCTGGGCGATTTTCTTGTCGGCCTCGGCGCGATCGGTTTCCAGTTCCGCGCCGATGTTCTTGCCGATGTCCACGTCCATGATGTCGATGGAGAGGATGTCATAGGCGGTCCCGGAGTCGAGGCCTTTGGACAGCACGGTCTTGGAAATCTGGTCCGGGTTCTCCAGCACGGATTTGTGGTTGCGCGCCGATCCGATGGTGGATACGATGCCTTCGCCCACGCGGGCCAGGATGGTCTCTTCACCCGCGCCGCCCACCAGCTTGTCGAGATTGGCCCGCACGGTCACGCGCGCGATGGCTTTCAACTGGATCCCGTCCATGGCCATGGCCGCCACCAGGGGCGTCTCGATGACCTTGGGATTCACCGACATCTGCACCGCTTCCAGAACGTTGCGGCCGGCCAGGGAAATAGCGGAGGCCTGCTTGAAGTTCAGCGGGATGTTGGCCTTATCGGCCGCGATCAGGGCTTGCACCAGGCGCAGCACGTTGCCGCCCGCCATGTAATGGGCTTCCAGCTCTTCAGTCGACAATTGCAGGCCGGCCTTGATGCCCATGATCTTGGCTTCCACGATCACCTTGGCGGGCACCTTGCGGAAGCGCATGCCCAGCAGGGACATCAGGGACACGTCCGCCTTGGACATGAGCGCCTGGAACCACAGGCCGAAGAAATTCATGACGATGAAAAGCATCACGATGATGGCGAGGACCGCTGCCGCGATTAAAATCAATTTGATATCCATGCATTTGCTCCTGTGTTAATTGACTGCCGGGCTCAAGCCGGGATTTTCTCGACGTGGAATCGGCCGCTGTTCACCGCTACGACCACGACTTGCGTTCCCTTTTCGACCCAATCGCCGCCCGTCTGGGCCTCGAAGGTCTCTTCCCCGATACGGATGCGGCCCACGGGGCGCAAGGTGGCGTCCACCAGGGCGGTAACCCCCACGTGACGCTGCAGCTCCCGATCGGCCGCCTCCCGGCCCGAACCGCTCCCCAGGCTGGTGCCATGGGAGACGGAAGACCGGCCGAGGTAGGCGAAAGCATACTTGATGAAAACGGGGATGAGGATAATGTCGGCGATGCCGAATCCCAGGGCGGCCCCATGCGGCAGCTGGGTCAGGATCACGTACCAGGAATAACCGGCGATGCCCAGGCATAATACCAGTAGCACTCCGAAGGAGGGCACCATCACTTCCGCGAAGGCCACGGCGAAGGCCATCAATTGCAAGGCGATGGGCCAGAGCAGCTTCATGCGGTTGCATCCAGGGGGCGGACCACCACTTTATTGCCTTCGATATGCGCCACGGCCACGGGCCGATCGGCTTCGATGAATTCGCCGCGGGAAACCACTTCCATCGTCTCCCCGCCGAACACGGCCTTCCCGGAAGGGCGGAGGGGGGTCTTGGTGCGGCCGGCCTGTCCCACGCTGAGGCGCGCGCTTTCCGGCGCGCGGGCGTCCGCCAGAGTCGTCTCCGCGATCACGCGCGCCCCCTGGGGCAGATGCGGCAGCAGGAATCGGATGGCCAATAGCGGGATCACGAGCGCCACCACCATGGATCCCAATGTGGTGAAGACGTTATCGATCAGGCTTTTCATCTCCCAGGGCATTTCCGGATCGGGCACGGTGAAGTTCTGCAGGGACAAGGTCAAGGCCACCAGGATAAGCGCCATGCCGATGGCGCCGGATATGAAGGTTCCCGGGAACAGGTACATCTCGGCCAGGAAAAAAGCGAATCCCGCCAGTAAGATCAGCAGCTCGGTATGATTGGCGAGGCCGATGGCGTATTTGCTCCCGAAGACTACGGCCAGGCAAACCGCGCCGATGATGCCGAACACGCTCATGCCCGGGGTTTTGAATTCCAGGTACAAGGCGCCAAACCCGATCATCATCAGGATAGGCGCGAAGCCGCCTACGATGCGCACCAGGTTTTCCGACCAGGTGGGTTCCATTGATGCGCTTTGCACCCAGCCCTTGGCGTCCAGGAACGCTTGCAAGCCGGGATAAGAGCCTTGGGAAAAGCCGTATTCGGCGGCTTCGCGATCGGTCAAGGTCAGCAATTGGCCTTCCGGCACCAGTATTTTATGCTCCTTGAATTTGGCTTGACCCGTTTCTCCCATGGTTTCCCATTGCTTGACGGTGAAATATTCGCTGCCCCCGGGACCGGCCTTGCCCTCGTTACGGGTGGCGACGACCACGCCTATATCCGCCGTCACCATGGCCTGCGCCAATAAGCTGGGATAACCGTTCTTCTCCGCCAGGGTCCGGAACTTCGCGCGCAAGGGGGATTGGATTTTCTCGCCCAGCATGACGATGCCGTCCTTGCCCTGGGTGATGGGCGCGCAATCGCCCAAGGTGGTCCCGTTCCCCATCACGATGCGGTTGCTGGACAGGGCTATCAAAGCCCCGGCGGAAATGGCCTTTTGTTCCACATAGGCATAGGTGCTGCATTGGGACACGCCCATCAGGAGATCCACGATATCGAAGGCGGACTGCAATTCCCCGCCATAGGTATTCACCTTGAAGACGATGGCGTCCGGCCGCTTGGCCAAGGCTTCGGCCACGGCGCGCTTCAGGAAGGCATGCAATCCGAAATCGACTTCTTTTTCAATGGGGATGACGATGACGTTTTTGCGCTTGGCCAAATCCTGTCTGGCTTCGCCTGCGGCCGCTTCTTTGCCTGCGGCCGCGGTTTCGGCGCGAGCGGAAGACAGCGTGAGGGCCGAAGCGGCGCAAAGAAACAAAAGACCAGTGAGCCGCATTGTCGTCAAAGGTAGGATCTTTAGAGTTGCGCAAAACCTGCCGCTTAAACCCCGGACCGCCATCACCATGGAACCGTGAGTCGCCCGCATTTCCTATTTTTTCTGCAAATACGGCGCTTTGGCAGACTTTTGTCATATCGGTACACTACTTAAATCGTAAATAATCGCTAAAAATGCGTATAATCAGCCATTTAAATCAAAAAATTGTAGTATAATACACTACATGACGGGCGCGCCTTCAAAGTCCATCCTCAAGTCCATATTCGACTACACGGATTACCGTCGTTACCTGCGCGAATACTATGCTTGGGCCAAAACCAACCAACGCGGATTTTCACATCGCGCCTTCATGGCCAAAACCGGTATGTCGGGCCCGAATTATTTCAAGCGTGTCATGGACGGGGTGCACAATCTCACGGAAAACAGCATCCCGAAATTCGCTTCCGCCTTGGGGCTGACCGAATCGGAAGGGAACTATTTCAAGTACCTGGTCCGCTTCAACCAGGCGGAAACCCTGGAGGAGAAGGATCGCTGCTTCGGCCTTCTGATGGATTTGAAAACCCCGCATGCCCATTATGTGCTGGAGAAGGCGCAATACGATTATTACAAGGACTGGCATAATGTCGCCATCCGCGAGATGCTCGCCTTTTTCACTTATCGGGACAATGCCGCGGAAATGGGCAAACGGCTGGCTCCGGCCGTCCCGCCAAAGAAGGTGAAGCAATCCATCGAACTCTTGCTGAGCCTTGGCTTGATCGAAAAGGCGGAGGACGGGAGCTACCGCGCGGCTTCGAAATTCATCCTCACCGATCCCGATGTGCAATCTCTTTTCATCCCCAAGTTCCATCAGGCCATGACGCGCCTGGCGGAGGAAGCCATCACCCGGTTTTCCAAGGAGGAAAGGCATTTCAGCTCCTCGACGGTCAGTCTCTCCGAGCGCACCTACAAAGAAATCATCGAGCTCATCCGCGCCACGCGCAAGGAAGTGCTCCGCAAGGTGGGGGAGGATCAGGAGCCTGATCGCGTTTATCACCTGAACATACAATTGTTCCCGCTCACCACGCCCCCGGCGCGGAAGGGGAGGAAGCCATGAGATTCCCCATCGCTTGGGCATCGATTCCGGCGGCGCTGCTGCTGGCGGGATGCATCGCCGGCGGCACCGGCACGGATACCGAGAACGGGGTCACCGGGAAGAACGAACCCGTATCGGTCACCGGCATCAATGCCCGCGTGGTGGATGGCGCGGGCTCTCCCATCCGGGGCGTATCCCTGTCGCTGTATCCGCCGGCCTACCGGCCGGACTCGGGAGCCGCGCTCCCGAATCTCTTCGTCGATTCCGCCCGGGTGGCGGCCAGCGATTCCTCCGGTTATGTCGCGCTGCCGTTGCGGGCCGCGGGCAAATTCGTGGTGGAAGGACGCTTGCATGGGGAAACCGTTTTCTACGACACCCTGGCGGTGCCGGATATCAAGCAACCTTCCCTGTTCACGTTCCGCACCCGCGCGGGCAAGGTTTACAAGGGCAAGGTGAACCTGGCTTCCGGCATGCGCATCGATTCCGGCTGGGTGTTCATCCGCGGCACCGCGCGCTCGGTCAAGGTGGATGCGGCCGGCGCTTTTGATCTGGGAACCTTGCCGGAAGACGTGGGCCGCATGGCGGTGGGGATGCGCTTCGCGTCCAGCCCCACCTCGGTTTTGCAGGCCACGGTGCGTTCGACCCTCGACAGCAGCGTCGCCATTCCGGGCTCTCCCCTCCAATACACCTGCAACGACGTGCCCAAGGATTCCGCCTCCAAGCTGGCCATATCCGCCGCCGAGAATACGGACACCGCTTCCTTTTCGTCCAAAGCCACGGACACCGCCAAGGTGAATTCGGCGCTCAAATCCTGCGATACGCTCTCCAAGGGCAATTTGATCAACGTGGTGATTCCCGCCTCCACCATCCTGGTCGGCCCGTCCGTTGCGGACAGCTTGGCGGTTTTGGTGGTGAACGATGCCAAGGAGATCCAGTCCGCGACCGGAACGCATGTGAGCGAAGCGATGGTTATTCCGTATGCGGCCTGCATTCCCCATGCCGGGCAGGAACGCACCACCTATTCGGTGCAGCTCCAGCCTTCGGGCGGGGATATCCTGGTCCAGGACGTTGCGGAGAGCTGCCGGGCCGAATAGCGTCCCGGCCGGGTAAAGCCCGGATGGGCAGGAGCCCGGGCGGGCGAAGGCTTACATCACCACCGTCTGGTTATCGGCTTCGTTCTTGGTGGCCTGGGAGTAGTTGTTCTCCTGGCGCGCGCGATTGACCGCGTTCTTCTGCATGTAGATTTTGAAAACGCTCTCCGCGTCCATGCCCGCCGTCAGCGCCAGCGACATCCAGAAATGCAGCTGATCGATGATTTCCACGCGGATGTTCTGCATGTCGAGATGATCCTTGGACCACCATTTCCACAGCAATTCATCTTTCAGTTCCCGGGATTCGTCGTCCAGGGCCTGCAGGTATTTGCCCAGCCACTCATTCACCTTGGTGTTCGGCCCCAATTCGGGTTGCTGCGCTTCCGCGATAAGGGAAGCCATGGTCAGGGTCTTGCCTTCGCGATCGCGGATGTCCTTCTTGGCGAAGATGCGATCGTTGAGCTGGGATTGCAGGGCGAAGAGTTGGTCGAGTTTGTCTGGCATGGGTCTTCCGGGCTGAAATGAATGGAACGGATGAATCATTAGGGATAAAGATTCCGGAAAGATAGCAGGAAGCGATGTCCTTGCGGACGAATGCGGCGGCGGGGCCTCTTACCAGCCCGTTTGGGCCATTGCCGCGCGGATGTCCTCTTTGCGGGCCAGGAAACGCTTCATTTCGCCCGACGCCTCCGCGACCAGGATTTTCTTTCCGGAAGGGGACAGGGAGAAGGCGATCCAATACAAATGGTCCTGGTCGCCCATGGGGGCCGCCAGCTGCAAAAGCGCGCCGCTCCGGTTCTGCATGCTGAAATCCGAATCGGAAACCACGCGGTAGCCGGCCTGGCCCATGCGGGTTTTCATGGCCGCGCGCCAAAAGCCCAGATCCGCCCGGGGTTTGTTGGCCTCCTCGCGCACGGTGAACAGCACGCCGTCCGGACTCACGGATCGGAACGGGCCCGGGAATATGACTCCACTGGGATAACGGGCGAACTCGCGCGGTACGACCGGATGGGGCGCGCAGGCGGCCAACGTCAAGGCGGCCGCGAGCGCCAGGACCGCCACGGCGGCTTTTGCCGCCCTTGCCGGGCTTGCCGATCCTGGGATAAACCGCTTACTTAGATTCATAGCGGAATCGCTCCCGGAGGTTGGGAAGGCCAAGATCATTGAGCCAGGGGAAGCGGGAAGTTCCCGTGGCCAGGGGCGCGCCCCTATCCTGGAAGCGGAAATTCAAGGTGGCTCTTGCATAGGCCATGCGGTCCTCCGATTTAAGGATCAGCGCCTCGGTTCTTTCGATGTCCGCTTGCAACTCGATCACTTCGCTCTGGATGGTGAACACGGTGGAATCGCCGCTTTCCTTGAGCATCGCGAAATAATCCTGCAAGGTGGCCTTGCGCGCTTTCAGCCGGTGGAGCAGTTCGTCGCGCTCCCCCTCCAGCGATTGGGTGGAGAGGTGGCGATCCAGGAGAACGCCCAGCGAAGCGAGGCTTTCGAAAAAGCCGTCCGCATTCCGGGTGGGGATGCGCAATTCCAGGGAGGCCTGGCTGCGGGAGGAAAACCAGCCGCCCAGGGATTCGGCGCGGGCGATCACCAGGGCCGCGATTTTCTCCGGCTCTTCCACCTGCAGTACGGCGGAAAAAGTCACGGCCAGACCCTGGGGCCGTCCGGAAACCGAATCGGGCATCCGGGAGAGCGTTGACTGCGCATCGGGGAGCGGGGACTTCGCGGCATCCGGGGGCTTGGCCACCGCGGCTTGGGATATCGCCACCGAAAGGAATAGAACCGGTAAGCCGATCATCAGCGGGATTTCCTTTCCACGGCCGCGAGGATGCCGGGCAGCAGTTCCTTTTGCTGTTCGGCGTCGGGGAAATAGAACTCCGCCAGGTCGATTTCATCGCCCCGGGAACGCACGGCCACCCAATAGAAATAGGGCGTAGGCCCGTAGGATTGGAAACGGCACAACCGGAAAGCGCCGATGGCGCTGGTATCCACGGATTTGAAGCCGTCCGCCAGGCGCGAGCGGATGGCCTCGCTCCAGAATCGGCTGTCGCCCCTGGGTTCCACATCCAATTGCGAGCCCCAGAACTCCGATCCCCGCGAGCTGGTGGCGCGCCAGGGCCGGCTCCATTTGCGGGTGACCACCATGCCGGCGGGCGCGGGATAACGCGATACGGATCGGCCGCGGAAACGGTTTTCATCGAAGGGGTCGAGATGGGCAATCCACAGGAAATCCGATATATCCATGCTTTGCATCCCGTCCATCATGGGCGTATGCCGTTGCACCCGCAATTGTATGGATGCGAAGCGGGCTTTTTGAGTCAAGGTGGCGCGGCCCGCCTCGAGCACTTCCTTTTCCTCGCGCAAGCGCTTCAGCTCACGCAGCAGGCGCAGCTTCTGGGCGTCGGTCTTGGCCTTTTGCACCAGCGCCTCCAGGCGCTCGAGGGTGGCGGAAACCATCTTGAGCCGGGATTCCACGTCCTGCATGGCTTCCCCGATGTCTTCGGCGTCCTGGCTGAAGCTCATCACTTCCCCCAGGCGCATGACCTTTTGGAAAAGGGAGTCGAACCGCTCGGTGGGAACGCGGAGCGCGACGAAAAACCCCTCGCGCTGCTCCAGATAGCCGCCCGCGGCCTGTACCACCGCCACGGCCGAGTCCAGCACCTTTTCCGGTTCGGTGGAACGCAAGGTGGCCTGGCCGGAATAATGCACCATGCGCTTGGAGGCGGGCTCGCCGGGCTTGCCACCGCGGGTCCCAAACTTCCCGCCCGACCCACCCGCGACATAAGGGCCGGCGGTCTGGAAGCTCGCTTGCGGGGCGGGGTACTTTTTCGCCATCAACGAGCCGCCGCTCATCGGTTCCGCATAAGCCATTTCCGACAACCGGTTCGACGCCGGAGCTGCAGTCGTGGTCGCATACGCATCGGACGCATAACCGGAAGCTTCCTCGGGATATTGCGGAGCGGCCTGCTCCGCCTTCATGCGGGCGCGATGGCGCGAACTTTGGGTGGAGCAGCCTTGGGCCAACCACAGGGAAAGCGACAAAATCAGCAACCCGGAAACGCCTATCGGTTTCCGGAGCGTGATATGATAGGCGTCACGCTGCAAGGGCGACCGGGAGCGGGTAACGGACATGGACGAAAAGCTAACAAAGGGAAGCGAGGAACGCCATCAGCGTTTGGATACCGCCCGCTCGGGATATTTGGCGCCCAGGATCTGACGTTGGCGCGGGATGAAGCGATCTTCCAGGGTTTTCTGGATGTCTTCGAAACGGGTTTTCTGGCCATCGCCGGGCAGGCAGATTTCCCGATAGGCATCGGCGTAATTCCCCCCTATCTCGGAGAACTCCTCCACCATGGGGGCCAGGGTGAAACGATTCTCAACCAATTGCTGGGAGGCGGTCTGGAACAGGTCGGAAGTCCAGCCGCCGCCGAACATCAGGCCCAATTCGCCCAGCAGATCCTGGCGCACCGGGATGCTGCCGTAGGCGGAACTTTCCAGGATCTGGTTCTGGGTGCCGGAAAGGTAATGGGCCAGCTGCCAGGAAAGCTCCCGGTTACGCGACTTGCGGGTTACCCCCAGCCATTGCCCGCGCGTGCCCACGCTGTGGCGGCCTTCGCGCAGGGGCGCGCCGCGTTGGTCCAAGAGCATGGAAATCCCCTTGGGCATCAGCGCCACTCCCATATCCCCGGGGTTGGAAAGGAAACCCGGCATCTCCGGCGTGCCGTTCCCATGGATGAGGAAAGCCTCCATCTGGGTCGCTTCCGAAAGGAACAGTTCCCCGCTGCGGAAACCCTCCCGGATCTGCGTGTCCGACCAGCTGGATTTGATCAGGCCGGGGTTGAGGATGCCTTCGCGGACCAGCACCGCCTGCCATTGGAACATGTCCACCACGGCGTCGTCTCCCATGCGCAGGAGCGCATCCTGGCCGGCGCCGGCCTGGAAGCATTTGTCCGCCAGGATTTGCGGCAGGGCTGGCGATCCCGTCGGGCCCAGCGCGATGCGCCCGCGCCGTTGGCCTTGCACCTCCTTGTTGGACCAGAAGTATCCCGCCACGAAGAGGTCGAAGTAATCCCATTGGGAGGGATCCTTTTCCAGTACGTAATTGCGCGGCAGTCCCTTGCCGTTGTACTTGGCCAGCGCGCGATCGATCTCGTCCTTGCGCAGTTCCCAATACTGCACCGCTTCAGCCACCTGGGATTTGAGGTAGAGGAGCACCGGCGTTTCCAGGTAGCGGGGCAGGAAGAACGTCTGGCCGCGCACGGCGCCCAGATCCATCAGGAAGTATTCCTTGCGCAAATCGGCGAGGTCCTTGGCGGGAACGAATTCATCCAAGGGGGCGATGAGGTTCCGGGCCACCAGGCCCCGGGTCATGGCCAGGGGCGGATCGGCCAGATCGATGCTGTCCCCGGAAGCGAGCAGATCGGGGAGCAGGGCCGGATCCTGGTAGCTTTTGAGTTCAACGACGCAATGGTGCTTTTTCTCGAAGGGCCTGAGGATGCGGGCGCGGTACCAGGATTCCTGGTCGGGCCGCAGGTTCAGGGCGACTTTCAGCCGGGCCGTGGGCGCGCAGCCCGCGGCCAGCAACGCCGAAAAAAGCCATGCGCAAATCCGCCCCATGGAACACCAATCCTTGTTGACCCTTCGATTGTAGCGGGGGGAAAGGCGGCCGGTCCAGATCGGCTTGTCCGGACGGCCGGTCCGGATCGGCATCAGAGCATGGAAAGCGGGTCCATGTCCGCGCGCACCTTGGTTTTCTGGGGTTGTTTGGGTTTGAAGCGTTCCAGGGCCTGTTGATAGGCCCATTGCAGGCGGTTGGGCGCCGCGCCTTTCCCCAGGATTTGCGCCCGGTACTGATCCTTGATTTTCTTCCTGGCCGCGAAAGCGGGTCCCAGTACGATCACGTCCGCCTGGCCGGCGAAATGCTTGAACGCATCCGCGAATTCGCGCATGTGGGCGTCCACGACGGCCTCGTCGTCGCCGGTGATTTCGATCATGAGCAGGCGGCGGAAGGGGGGGTATTCCAGTTCCTCGCGCCGCGCGATTTCTGCCCGGTAGAAGCCGGCATAGTCATGGGTGAGCGCGAAAGCCAGCAATGGGTTTTCGGGCCTGAAGGTCTGGAGATACACCTCGCCTTCGCCCTGGTGCCGCCCCGCGCGGCCGGAGACCTGGGTGATGAGCTGGAAGGCGCGCTCCTGCGCGCGGAAATCGGCGAGCCCGAGCCCTGAGTCCGCGTCCACCACGCCCACCACGTTCACCTTGGGGAAGTCGTGTCCCTTGGCCACCATTTGCGTGCCCAGGAGGATATGGGCTTCCCCGCTCTTGAAACGCGCGAGGATTTTTTCCGCGCCTCCGATTGAGGATGTGCTGTCGCGATCGAGTCGGACTATGCCGGCTCCCGGGAAAATCTCCGCCAGGTTCTCCTCCACCTTCTCGATGCCGCGCCCCACGTCCAACCACTCTGTTCCCGAGCAAGAGAGGCAGGGCGCATCGGCGGGCACCTGAAAGCCGCAATAATGGCAGATGAGGGATCGCTTGGCCTTGTGGTAGACGAGCGGGGCGATGCAATGCGGGCATTCGCGCGCCGCCCCGCAGCTTTTGCAAACGCGTCGGTGCGCGTAGCCGCGGCGGTTGAGGAAGAGGATGGCCTGCTCGCCGGCGGCCAGCGCCTTTTGCACCGCTTCCCGGAGCGGGATGGAGAGCAGGGCATTGCCTTGCAATTCGTGTTGCGCGCGCATGTCCACGATATTGATATGCGGCTGCGAGGATCCCGTCGCGCGCGCGCGCATTTCCAGGAGCCTGTACTTGCCGGCCAGGGCGGAATGATAGGTTTCCACCGCGGGCGTGGCGCTGCCCAGCACCACGGGGCAGCCCGCCTGACGGCCGCGCCAGAGGGCGAGGTCGCGGGCATTGTAGCGCGGGGACGCGTCCGATTGCTTGTAACTGCCGTCATGCTCCTCGTCTACCACGATCAGACCCAGGTTGTCGACGGGACACAGGGCGGCCGAACGCGCGCCCACGATCACGTCCGCCTTTCCCGCGTAGATGGCGGCCCACAGATCGCGCCTTTGGGTAGCCGACAGGTTACTGTGGAGGGCGAACACGGGCCTATCCAGGAAAGCGCGGAAGCGGGCCAGCGTTTGCGGCGTCAGGGCGATTTCCGGCAGCAGGACCAGTACGCGGCGGCCGGCCGCCAGGGCTTGGCGGGCCAGATGCAGGTATACCAGGGTCTTGCCGCTGCCGGTGATGCCGTGAAGGAGATAGGTCTGGAAACGGAATGGCCGCATGGATTCCGCCACCGCCGCGATGGCGGCGTATTGCTCGTCCGTGGGGATCAAAACCGGCGCGGCGGCGGCTTTCGGAACTTTTGGGGGCGCGACAGCGGCAAGGTCGGCCTGTTCACCATCCTCACCCGGCTTTTTTTTCTTGCGCGCCTTCACGGGAGCGAACAGGAAATCCAATGCCGGCTTGGGCAGGCAGGCGGAAAACACCTGCGGCAGCGGCGTGGAATAATACGCGCTCAGCCAATGCAGCAATTCCAGCCAGTCGCGCGGCACTTTGGCGTCCCCGGGAGCGAAGGCCTTGATGGGCTTGGTGCGGAAGGCGAGTTCGGGCCGGCCGATTTCCAGGATGACGCCGGGAACCGTTTTGGACATGAGGGGAACCTGGACGATCGCCCCCAAAAGGGATTCCGGAGGCTCCGTCCGGTCCAAATCGTACCAAAAGGCTTCCGACATCCCTCCGGCTAGCAATATTTTGGCTCTTAGGGGATTTTCCAAATGGACTTAGTTTCCCACCATCTCCTATAATATATTCATGATCGACCCTCGCTTGAGTCTCGGCCGCATTCGCGATGCGGCGGCCATCCATCGCGCTCAATGCGTCCGGGAAGGGTAAAGGCGCGCGCAGCATGCTTTCCGGGAATCAAGCCAACCCCGTAGCCGGCGCGGACGATGCGGCGGAAGCCTTGTCCAAGGCCACCTCCGAATCAGATGAAATGGCACCGGCGCGCGTGGCCATCCGCATTTCCGAAGACAAGACCAAAGCCTTCATCGCCATCCATCCGCCCCTGAAAATGGGGGGCGGGCCCTTGACCGCCGATTTCATACTGCGCCGCTGGCTCGGGCGCGGCCTGGACCCGGAGGCCCTTACCAATGCCGTAGCGCAAGGCCTCGCGGACGAGTGGAATTCCACCCGTCTCACCGTGCCCGAGCGCGAGGTCGCCGAAGCGCCCAATCCTCCCCTTCCCGGTCGGAACGCGCGCATGGAATTCATCGTGGATCCCACCTTGCGTTTTAAACCGGTGGAACAAGGCGGCAACATCGACTTCCGCAGCCTCAATCTGATCAAACCGGTGCAGCAGGGCCAACCCCTGGCCCGGAAGATCCCGGCCACGCTGGGCGTGCACGGGATCGATCTGTTCGGCAATCCCGCCCCCGCTTCCGACGGCGTCGACATCGAAATCACGCTGGGAGCGAACACGGAGCTCTCCGCGGCGGATCCGAACATGGTGTTGGCCTCGTTGCCCGGATTCCTGCAGCATAAGGAGGGCGTGCTCAGCGTCAATGAATGCTTCGTGGTGGACGGCAGCGTCGATTTTTCCACCGGCAACATCAGCTATGATCAATCGGCCATGATCCGAGGGGACATCGGCGACGGCTTTACCGTCAACGTGGGCGGCGCCTTGGAAGTGGGCGGCGCCGTGGGCGAAGCCAAGCTCCTGATCGGCGGGGACGTGCTCATCAAAAAGGGTTTCGTAGGATCCGGACACGGGCTCATCACCGCCAAGGGCGGGGTCAACCTGGGTTTCGCCTCCAACCAGACCATCCGCGCGCACGGGAGCGTCCTGCTGGAGAAGGAATCCTTCAATTGCCAGATCTATTCGCGCAAAGGCATCTCCGTATTCGGACCCTTGGTGGGAGGGCTGGCCATGGCCTTCCGGGAAATCAACTGCCGCGTGGCCGGGAACGACATGGGCACCAAGACCGAGCTGGAAGCGGGGATGGACTACATCCACTACGAGAACAAGCTGCTCTTGGAAGACAAGATCAAGGAACTGACCGGGCACCTGGGGAAGATAACCGCGAAGCTCGCGCGCTTCCGGGAAGCGTATCGCCTGCGTAAACGCCTCACCGCCGCGGAAGCCAAGCTGATGCTTGAACTGCGGAACATGCAGGACAAGATCCAGACCAGTCTGCCGGAATTGGAGAAGCGCAAGCTGGACATCGCGGAGAAGATCCGGCAGGGATACCTGGTCGCGGGCCTTTGCGTGAAGGTCGAGAAAAAGGTGAATCCCGGAGTGATCATCAAGGTGGGCCCGGAAATCCTGCGCGTGCAGGAGGAAATGAACGGGCCCAAGACCTTCCTGTACCAGAACGGGCGCATAAAGGTGCTATGATGGATTTTTCCGGTAGGCAGAGAGGGTAAGGGATGGAGCAGGGCGCGCAAGAAGATAAGGAAATCAATTCCATCCTGGAGATGAATCTGGACGGTCTGGACACGCTCGGCCTGGACGACGCCTCCTTCCGCGATGCCGCGCCTTCGCCCCTGAATTCCTTGGAAAAAAGCATGGCCGCGAATGCCCGCATGGTCAGGCTGCAATCGCTATGGGATAAAGGCGAAACCGGAGATCAGCCTTCGGGCCTGCCCCTCAACCGCGGCATCGAGCAAATCGCTCCGACCGAACGCACCCTGACCTACAAGGCAACGGTGGTCAAGAGCTGGGACACCGCCGTGGCCCAGGCCAAGGAAACCTACGACCTGATCTGCCTGGGGGAAATCACCTCCATGGCATCGGTGCGCACCTTGGTCGGATCCTTCCTGGAAATCCTGGAAAAGGATCGCAATATCCTCCTGGCGTTATGCCTCTATCAAAGCCCGAACCTGTCCGAGTATCTTTATCGCCATGCGGTGAACATGTGCGTGGTTTCCCTCGCGGCGGCGGCGGCCTCCGGGTATTCCCGCGGGCAGGTGATGGAAATAGGCCAGGCAGCCTTGCTGGCGGATGTGGGCATGATGATGGTTCCGGACGCCATCCTGCTCAAGGCCGGCAAGCTAACCGAGGCCGAACTCGCGGAAATCCACCGCCATCCCTCCACCAGCTTCGCTTTGCTGGAAAAGCTGCAAGGCGCATCGGATTACGTTCTGGCCGCCGCTTACCAGCATCATGAGCGCATCACGGGCGCGGGCTATCCCAAGCGCCGCGTCGGCAACCAGATTTCCCAGGTGGCCCGCATCGTCGCCATCGCCGATACCTTGTGCGCCATGGTGCACAAGCGATCGCACCGGGACGCGCTTACTCCGCAAATGGCCTTGGACAAGGTCATCAAGATGGGGCAGATGAGCTTCCTCGATCCCGTTCTGATCAAGAATCTGCTGCGCTACCTGTCGGTTTACCCCATCGGTACCTATGTGGAATTGGCCAGCGGCCGCATGGGACGCGTCATCGCGGCCCATCCCGATGATCCCACCCGCCCTGTCATCTCCATCCTCCGGAATGAGAAAGGCCAGCCTTTGCCCATGAAGCAATTCCTGCAGGTCGATCTGTTCCGGGAGAAGAACGAGAAGATCGCCAAGGTGGTGGATGGCGAGGCCGCCAAGTTCAAGGCGCTGGACGGCTTTTAGCGCCGATGCCATTCTGACGAAATATTTTCCCGTTCCGGATGTGGGTTCGTTCCCCCTATCGTGTAACTTCTACCGATGAACCGGAAACACCCGCATTCGCCCCTCCTCGGGCCCATGGGCCTTGTTTTTTGCCTGATTTTGACCCTTTCGCTGCCCGCGGCCATCAGTGCCGAAACCGCGTCTTCCCCGTCCCCACCCGAACCGCTATCGCTCGATTCGGCGGCGGCCTTCCCCCTCCTGCCGGAAGTGCTTAGCCCGGGCGAGCATATCATGTGGGGCCGCCACGGCCTGATGCGCACCGTCGGTCTCTTTCCCCTCACCGAGGAATCGCGCGAGAAGGAAATGGTCCTGCGCCGGACCATGCTCACGGTGCATGAGCTCGCCGGTTTCGCCACTTTGGCCTCCATGATCGCCACGGCCACGTACGGGCAACTGACCCTGAACGGCTACACCAGCCTGGGCGAAACGCATCAAACCCTGGCGGGCATCACCATCGGCGCGTACTTCTTCACCGCGGCCATGTCGCTGCTCAGCCCGCCTCCCTTGGTGCGCCGCAACGAGTGGAATACGATATCCATCCACAAGGGGCTGGCGGTAGTGCATTTCACGGGCATGATATTGACGCCTTTGCTGGCGGAGGGAGTGGCGATGAATGAGCGCGGTTCCGGGACCTCCAGGGAAACCATCAATCGCGACAAGGCCCACATCCACCAAGTGTCAGGGTATATCACCACGGCGGCCTTCGCCGCCGCCATGATCTCGGTGACTTTCTAGTCCCACGGAACATATTGCGGAAAACGAAACCGCCGAAAGGTTCGCCATGCATGTCTTCCCTCCCAGATTCCGCGCCGCCGCATCCATTCCCGCTTTGGCCCTGGCCTTGGCGCTGGCGGGCGCGATCCCCGCTTCCGCTAAAACGTATCAGGCCATAAAAGGCGAGTCCACCCTGAGCTACCATCTGGTGCACACCATGCACAAGGTCACCGGGGTCAGCAAGGATTTCCAGTGCCTGGTGGAGCTGTCCCCGGATACGGTGTCGTCCAAAATCCAGGTAAGCGCCGCCGTAAGCACCTTCGACAGCCGCAATTCCAGCCGGGACTCGCATATGCTGGAGGTGGTGGAAGCCATGAAATACCCGCGCGTAGAATTCGCCAGCGAATCCGTGAAGCCGGAAGGGGACGGCTACCGGGTGGCCGGCACGCTCAAGTTCCACGGGGTAGCCAAGCCCATTAACTTCCATGTTACTCCCCAAATCCGGGGGGACAAGGTGGAAATCACCGGGGGCTTCGACCTCAAGCTCACCGATTTCAAGGTGAAGCCTCCCAGTCTGCTGGTCGTTTCCGTGCACGACGATTTCCGCATCAGCTTCGACTTGTTTTCCCCTCTATAGGGGCGGTTATTCGGTGGGAGGGAGGAACGCGCTGCGGTCCGCCTGTCCCGCGACCCGCGCCAGGACGATTCCGGCATGGCCCTGGGGCGGATCCCATTCGGCCCGGCCATCGCCATCCGCGCGGGAACGGCCCAGCTCGGCGCCGGAAACGGAAAGCCAGCGGACCGTCGCCGCGGGTTCGGTTCGCAAAACCAGGCGCTTGCCCAGGGGCGAGACCCCAAGCGATCCGGATCCGCCCGAACGCTTCGCTGGCCTGCGGGGAGGCAAGCCCACCGTCGGCAGGGGCTTTTTCAAATCCTCCCAGATATTCGAAAAGCGGCCCGCCAAGATGGCCGCGCCGAACCAGGCCAGGTACTGTTCGAAGTATTCCTCATTCGGCGTGGAGCCGGAGCGATCGGGTAGGGTCAGATCCGCCGCGCGGCCCCAACGATCGGACCCGGGCGCGATGAAGCCCAGCAGGGTATCGGCCCAGGGCTTGGACGCTTCGGGTCCGGCGGAGGCGAATGCGGCGCAAGCCCACATGCCCACCGTGAGTTCGCTATGCTCGCGGCGCGACCGCTTTTCCCCGTTGCCCAGGGTGAATGTATCCGTGGCGGGCAGCACCACGCCGTCCATGGTATAGAAATTCGCCCGGTCGGGGGTGGCGATGAAAGTCCCGGCCGCGTCCAGCAAACGCTTGGCGCGGGCTTCTCCGAACCAGAGATAATCCATGGCCAGGCGCCAATGCACGCGTATGGCGTCCTTATACATGGATTTGCCGCTGCGGAAGGCATTGTATCCCAGCGAGCCGTTGAAGTAATTGCCGTCGGGCACCATCCAATCGGGCGTCAAGCCTTTGGAGGCGCCGGGGCTGGCGGCCAAGGTCGTATAGCATTGATCGATAAGCCCGTTCCAATTGTGGGAGGGATCCACCTTGGCGAAGATCCGGTAATTGGCGGGGGAGAAATAGCTCGGG
>JBDSWM010000188.1:0-18042 GCA_039926685.1 Fibrobacteria bacterium
CGGGGACGGGTGGGGGGGAGTTGACTACATTTATCGGTCCTTATGCAGGATGCATTGCTTTCGGAGTATGACATTGTCGTGATCGGCGCCGGACCCGCGGGGTTGTTGGCGGCGTTGAATATCGGGCTGGCTAATGCCAAGTCCGGAGGCAAACGCTATTCCGTGGCTTTGTTGGACAAGCGGGATCCCTGGCGGGAACCGGTTTCCTGCGCCGAGGCGGTTTCCGCCCAAGGGCTGCGGGATCTGGTGCCCAAAATCGAGCCGGCCTGGATCCGGGAACCCATCGATGGCGTCATCTTCATCTCCCCTAATGGCACCCAGGTCACTTACCGGCGCCCCGGCAGCGGCTTATTGATCGACCGGGCCCTGATGCACAAGAATCTGGCGGAATCGGGGCGCGAGCTCGGCGCGCAATGCAATTTCCGCGCTCGCGCGGTATCCGTTTCCCGTTTCGTGAACGGCCACCGCCTGGTCAAGTACGAGGGTCCCTCTTCAGGAGAGATCAAGGCGCGCATAGTCATCGATGCCAGCGGGCCAGGTCTGGGCTTCGGCCAAGGCGAGCGGATCACCCAGGGGAATTTCGATGTGGAGCCCGCTTTGTTCGCCTTGGTACGCGGCATCAAATATCCCACCAATTACATCCAGATGTTTTTCGGCCGGAATTATGCGCCGGGAGGTTATGCGTGGTTGTTCCCGCGCGACAAGGACGTGGCCAATGTGGGGCTGGTCATAGGCAAGCGGTTTTCCAAGCAGGCGCCGGCGCGCAAGGCCATGACGGATTTCATGGAAAAGGTTTACCCCGGCGTTACCGTGGAGACCGTGCATGGCGGCGTGATACCGTGCGGTTATACGCATGATCCGTTGGCGGTGGAGAACCTGTTCAAGGCCGGGGATTCGGCCAACATGGTGAACCCCATCAGCCGGGCCGGAATCCTGGAGGCCATGAAGGGCGGGCAATTGGCCGCCGAGGCCGCCTTGGCCGTTCTGGAACTGGAAACCGAATCGCAGAAGGCCCCCTTTTACAAGGCCTACAAGGACAAATGGGACGCGGCCTACGGCAATGCCAATCTGCGCATCCACCGCGCCAAAGAGCCGTTCTCCGGAATCAGCGACGAAACCTTCGATAAGGCGGCGAGGAGCCTGGCGAGGATCCCGGTGGACAAGGTGAGCATGGGGCGGATCTTCCTCACCACGCTATGGAGCACGCCTTCCCTGATCTGGAAGATGCGCAGCCTTATATCCAGGTAAGCCCAGAAAGCGGCCCCTCGGGGCCGCTTTGATTTCAGGACTTGGTCGCCGTTTCCGCGGCGGCGGGAGCCGGCTCGGCAGGCGGGCAGATATTATCGTACTTGGAGAAGTCCAGCCAAGCCACCTGGTCCGGTCCTTCGACGAGCACTTCCGCGGCGGCGTCCGGGCCCTCGCTGCCGGCGGGATAATTCGGGAACTTGTCCCCTGCGGGCGTGGCTGCCCAGTTTTTCAACAAGGGATCCAGGTATTTCCAGGACAGCTCCGTTTCATCCGAGCGCACGAATAGGGTGGGATCGCCTAATACCGCGTCCAGCAGGAGCCGCTCGTAGGCGTCCGCGCTGGCATCGAAATATTCGCTGTAGCAGAAGCTCATGGAGGTGTCCGAAAGCTCGAAGCTCTGCCCGGGATTCTTAGTAGTAAGCTCCAGGAGGATCGCTTCCTGGGGCTGGATCTTGAACACGATGCGGTTGTTGTTCAGGGAGACGTTCTTGTTGTTGAACAGGATGCGCGGCAATTTCTTGAAGGTCACCACCACCTCCGTGCCCTTGCGTCCCAGACGCTTTCCGGAACGCAAATAGAAAGGCACGCCTGCCCAGCGGAAATTGTCGAGGTTCATGCGGAGGGCGACGAATGTTTCCGTGCTGCTGTCCGGCTTCACGCCTTTTTCCTGCCGGTAGCCATTGACGGTATTGCCGTTCAATGTGCCGGGGCCGTATTGGCCGCGAATGGCCATGGGAGGCTTGGATTCCAGGTCCAGCGGGCGCAGGCTGCGGAGCACCTTGACCTTTTCATCGCGGATGGCGTCTGCGGAAAGGCTGACCGGGGGCTCCATGGTCACCAGGCAGAAAATCTGCATCAAATGGTTCTGGATCATGTCCCGCAGCAATCCGCTTTGATCGAAATACTCCGCGCGATCCTCCGCGCCCAGGATTTCCGAATGGCTTATCTGGACATGCTCGATGTAATGCTGGTTCCACATGGATTCGAATACCGAATTCGCGAACCGGAACACGAGGATGTTCTGCACCGCTTCCTTGCCCAGATAATGATCGATGCGATAGATCTGCTTTTCCGCGAAGCAGGAAAGCAGGTTCTCATTGAGAACGGTGGCGCTGGCGATGTCCTTGCCGTATGGCTTTTCCACCACCAAGCGGGACCAATTGCCGCCTTTGGGGGGATGGACCATGCCGCCGTTTTTCAAGGCCAAGGCGACTTCGGCATAGCCTTGCGGCGGGATGGCCAGATAGAAAAGGTAATTGGGGGCGATGCCGGTGGTTTTGCAAATCGCGTCACAGGCGTCCTTCAATTTACGGATGCCTTCGGGGGAATAATCGGTTTGCAGGTAGGTGAAGCGTTCCGAGAATTCGGAAGGATACTTTCCCATGGACAGCAGATCCTTGTTCTCCATGGGCTTGCGGCCGACGGCGATGATCTTGAAGCGCTCGGGAAGGAATTTCTTGAACATGAGATTGCCGAGGGCCGGGAACAGCTTGCGCTTGGCAAGGTCGCCGGAGCCCCCGAAGATGATGATCAGACAGTCGTCGGTGCAACGGCCCTTGTTTTGGAAAAAATCGGATGTGCTGCGGGTTTTGTCGTCAAAAGTCATCGGCATCTAACAATCCCAGGTTGGTTTTGACCAAATTTATAAATTTTCCGGCGGGATTCGCATTACACGAAAGCTTCGGAAAGTATCGCTATGGACCTGGATAGAGTCGAAAAGGCGTTGGAATCGGCTTGGCGGCGCCGGGCGCCCCTACGGGTACTCACCGATGCCTATCGGCTGCTGAACGGGGCCGCGTCAGGAACGCCGGGATTGATCGTGGACGCATTCGCCGGCACGCTGATAGTGTACGCTTACGAAAAGGGGAGCGAAGAGGGGTACCAGGAACTGGCCACCTTGCTGGCCGGGGTCACCGGCGTCCAAGGCATAGCTCTCAAGGATCGCAGCGCTCGGGATGAGACGGGCAGGGAAGCGGGCCGGATCCTGTCCGGAGAGGTTCCCGAAAACGCCCTGGTGCGGGAAGGTACGATGCGGTTCCGGGTTTATCCGCGCCATCCCCGCAATGTCGGATTGTTCCTGGACACGCGCATGTTACGCCAGTACTTGACGGAATCCTGCACCGGGCACGACGTGCTGAACCTCTTCAGCTATTCCTGCTCCCTCGGCATCGCGGCCGGCATGGGGAACACGGGTTCCGTAGTGAACGTGGACGTTTCCGCCCGCTATCTGGGCTGGGGCAAGGACAACCTGGCGCTTAACGGCCTCGACCCCGGAAGGATGACATTCGCGCGTATGGATAGCGGCAGGTATCTGGATTGGGCCGCCAAAAAGAACCTGGCTTTTGACACCGTCATCCTGGACCCCCCCAGTTTCTCGCGATCGGAAGCCGGCGTATTCTCCTTCGCGGACGACTATTGGACCTTGCTCGGCAAATGCGCGCGCCTGTCGAGGCCCGGCGGGCGCATTTATGCGCTCACCAACTTCGGCGGCATCGCCCCGGAACGTTTCCAACGTAACTTGGAAGATACCTTGGCGCGGACCGATCGCGCCGGCGCCGTGATCCGCAGGCTCCGCTTGCCGGAGGATTTCGACGGCGCAGGCGAGGCGGGGGCGGGGGAGAGTGCGGGAAAGAAAGGCAGGGAGGGCGGGGCAGCCGTGGAAGGAACCCTGCTCGCTTTTGAAGCCGTGCTGCCTTAGCTGATCAGGGGCCGGTTCAGGAAACCCGGGAATTCGGCCACTTTAACTTTGCGGAATTTCACCTTGTACCGTAATCGGCTGCGCTTTTTATGGGCCATACCATGGGCCTTTCAACCCAAAAAGCTATTTTCCTCACAATCTCACCAGGGAAAGGGCCCATGTCCTACCAGGTCGCGCGCAATTCGCGCAACGTATTAGTCCCGCTCGCATTGGAAGATCGGCATGGGGAAAGGATGTGCGCATCCCTTTCCCGGCTGGACACGGCCACGGCCATGGTGATCCAGGTTTCCGAAGGCGGGGCATTTTCCCAGGAATTCATCCCTTTGCAAATATGCCTGGATGGCAACCGCGGCTATTCCGGGAAAGAGTGGGAGCTCTGGGCGCAAAAGGCGGGTGACAAGCTTTGCGTCTATTATCTCGGCGTCCCCGATCGGCTTTTCACGGGCGCGGCGGAAGGCAAACAGTCCCGCTCCTTATCCGTGCAGGTGGTGGGCACATCGCCTTTGTCCGGCCGTGAGGATTTCTCCGGAGGCGTCGACATCACCTTGCAAGCGCAGGTGGCCCCGCCGCTGATTCCCGGCTTCCTCAATCTGGGCGAGCGTTTCTTTCCCGCTTTGTTGCCCCATAATTTCATCGATCACCATGTGCTGCAGGCATTCGATTTCGGGGGCAAACGCCAAGCCGTCCTCATGGTGGGGATCCAGGTGGATCCTTCCGACCGCATGCCCGTAAGCTTGGGCAAGCATTGGGAAGCCAAGAATTGGATGCAGGCCGTGGTGGAGAACCTGGCTCCGGCGCCGGAGGCGGGTGGCGGGTATTATTCCATCAAGGGCGGATGCTTCTTCGGACGTAACCGCAAGATTACCCATTGGTTCGGCCGCGACATCGGATTGGACGAAGCAGGCTTCCGCGAAGCGGCTACGGAAAAAATCCGCTCGCTTGGCCGCAGCGGCAACGGAGCCTGGGTGTTCTGGCTCGAACCGCAAGCCGGGGCCGCGGGCATCGATCAAATCCCGCCCGCGGTGGACGGGGCCGCGCCCCGGCGCATCGCCATCCGCCATCCGATGATGCATCGCATGCTACGCCATCCTGCCGCGGGCACTGCCGCTGGCGGAGACGTTTCCATAGCCGAGTTGCCCGCTTTCCAGGTCGCCGCGGCATTGGCCCAGGTGGCCCGCACCCTCATCGGCCATCAGGACGTGCTGCAAAGCGCTTTGGCGGAACCCTCGCATGCCGATTGGTCAGAACGAGCCCAGCCGTCCTCGGCGGAGTTGCTGGCCGCGGAGCCGCGGGCCCGGCGGGCCGCGGCCGGTGAGACCCTCCAAACGGTCCTGGAATCGGATATCCGGGAGTTGTACCGGTCGCATGGGGAAACCCTGAGATCCCTTGAATCGATGTTCGATGAGACCTTCGGGTATTCGGCCTGGGATTCGGTGGGCAATCCTTTGCGCGAGACCTTGAGCGAATACCTGGAATTGAATGAAGCGAACGGCGCCAATGCACGCACCACTGCCTGACCGATTTCCGGCATGAGCTTCATCGTCCTGGCCAACAGCACCCGGGTGATACTCCCGTTGCGGACGCGATTGGAAACGCCGGCGCACCTGCCGGTGCTGGCCGGGATCCTGGTTTCCCAAGCAAAAAGTTCGGGGCATTGCCTGCAATCCTTCATCGAGATGGGAGAACCGGGCCTTCCCCGTCCCTTCCGGGGGGAACGCTGGAGTTACGAATGGCGAAGCGATGGCGAGAACGTGCTCGCCTGCTGGCTCGGATTCCCCAATGTCTTCTTTTCGGGCGGTATCGATCCGAATCTGCGGGTGGCCGTGGAAGCTTTGGGCCGGTTCGGTGCGGGTCCGGGCATGCTGCGCTCCCTTTCGCGCATTTCCGTGAACGTCAAATCGGGAGGGTTGGTCCCCGCTCCCGGAGAAGCGGCGTGGATGCCGGAAGACGCGCCGAAATCCTATCCTTCCCTCTGAACGCCGGCCTCTATTTCAGGCGTTCCTTCATTTTCACAGCGAACGCATTCCTGGGGTTGATGGCCAGGATCCTATCCACCGCGTCACGGGCTTGATCGCGCATCCCCATGGCCTGGAAGGTGACCGCCAAACCGCCATAAGCGAGGATTTTCTGCCGTTCGCCCGCATCCGCGGCGAGAAGAGCCTTGGAATAGGCCAGATTGGCCTCCGCCGTTTTTTTCAAATCGTTCAAATCGTCCCCGGCCTTGATGCAGGCCGCCGCTGAATTGGGCCAGTCGCGGCTTTGCACCATGGTCATCAATTCCGCTTCCCTTTCCGGAGTAACATGACCGTTACCTTGGTAGGCGGGAGCCTGGGGCTGGCGGGCGGGCGGCCGGGTTTCCGGGCCGGGGCCGGGATGCGGCGGTTCCACCGGCATGGGCGGATCGGAATACCCTTTCGGGATGGCCGCGGGTGCGGTCGGTTGGGTGGCAACGGAGGCGGGTTCGGGTTCGGGGGACTCCTCTTGATCGATATTCTGATAGGGCGGAGAACCGGATGATGTCTGTGCCCCTCCCTTGACGGTTGCCGGCGGAGGCGCGGTGGCTCCGGAAGCATTCTCATCGCCCGCGCCGGCATTCCCGTCCAAGGTTTCGGAAGCGGAATCCATAGCGGCCACGTCCTTGCGCGCCGCGTTGCCCCGCAGGTAAAGGAAAAGCCCGGTCAAGCCCAGCGCCAGTATGAGCACGCCCACGGTGCCCAGCAGGATCAGCAACTTGGTCTTGGCGGCGGCCGCCCTGGCTTCGGGGGAATAGATGCCGGTGCGATTGCTGTCCCCCGCGCCTTGGAAACCATAGGCCGTGAACCCGCCGGGTTCGCCGCTGCCTGCCATCTCCAGCGGATCCTTTTCCAATGAAGAGATGCTTACGGCAGAGGGTCTTGCGGCAACCGGGGGCTCGGAACGGGGCTGCTGCCTGGGTACGGGCGCGGGGTTGGCGAACAACGGCGCTTGCGCTCCGAACAAGGTCCCGGGCCCTTCCAGATCGCCCATGCCGGATTTGGGCTGGGACGAAAAACCGGAATTGCCGGAAGTGACGGGTTGGGAGGGCTCGGCCGAAAAGGATCCGAAATCATGGGTATCCGGGGGCTGAACCGGTTCGCGGGGATTTTGAAAACTGGGGGCGCCGAAAAGGGTGTCGCCTTGAGGGCCGCGAGGATTAAGTTCCGGGGTACGGAATTTATCCTGGGACTGGGGAGGGTGGGGCGCCGCTACTTCTTCCGTGGGCGGGAAGAAATTGAAAAAGGTATCGTTACCCGCATTTTTCTGGGGAGGATCCTTGCTGGCCGGTTGGGCGAATTCCGTGGTGGCGGGAGGCGGTGGGGGCGGCGGCGGATCCGGAAACAAAGGCTCGGGCCTGCGGAATACCGGCTCCGGTTCCCGGCGCACCGCCGGCTGTACCGGAGCGCTGCGCACATTGCGTTCCTGCAGTCGGCCCATGGCGCCTTGCAATTCCCACAAGGCATCGGAAAAGGATCCGGCGTCCTGGAAGCGCTCTTCCGGCTTGGGATGCATGGCTTTGCCCAGAAAGGCGCCCAAATCCTTGTCGAAAGCGCGGATTTCCCCCTGGGTTTGGGAGGCGTTGATGGTTGGATGATCCCCTTTGACCAGACGGTACAGGAGACCGGCCACGGCGAAGAGATCCGTGCTGGGATAACTGAGGAAACCGTTGCGGCCTCCGGCCTCGGGAGCGCGATAACCCTGGAACTCCGGCCGGACCGGCAAGGCATCCGGCGTCATTTCCATGTTACCCAAGGCGCGTGGATCCCAATCGCATAGCCGGGCCAACAGCGGTCCGACTATGACATTACCGGGATGGATGTCCAGGTGGCGGGTGCGTTCGTGCATGGTCGCGAGCCCCTGACTGATTTGCCACAAAAGCTCAAGTCCCCGGGTGAAATAATTGCCTTCCGAACGGTTCTTGCGCGCCCAATCCTCGAAGGATTGTCCTTCGCAAAACGCACGCGCCACGAAAATCAGGCCCATCTCCTCCTGCACGTCCACGCAAGCGGCCAGATTATCATGCTCGATTTCCGTCATCACCCCGGCTTTGAGGAAAAAGTCCGGGGCGGCCAGCAAACGGGAGGAGTACTCGGGGCGGTAGAACTTCACTGCCAGCTTGCCCGCATTGCCGTTGGCCAGGAAGGTGCGGGCCGCGGGGGATTCGCCGATAAGTCCTTCCACCACATACTTGTTAGCGATAACTTCGCCTTCGGCATAGTGCGGATTCGCGGCCATCATTTCCCCTCGCCGTTCCCTGTTTCGCCGGCTTGCGTCCAGGGGTTCGGTTTGGGAAAGTATACATTTTTACCCTCTTGGAATTCCGGCGCGGGAATCCCCGGCCGAGAAGGCCAAGCTTGCGCCGACGGGCGCGGGGCCGGGAGGCTTTTTTATATATTTGCACGATACGGCCGATGCTGTCCCGCGCCCTGCGACACACTCGCCTCCGCGGGCCCCGATACCACAGGTGCAGATGATTCTCATGATCCATGTTCCCCCTCTCCCAAGCGACCGTTTGGGAATGATCCTGATCAAAGTCCTGTTTTTGGGGTGCTTCCTGTGCTCCGCCGCATTACCCTCCCGTAATAAAAACCCCGATCTGAGCGAGGATTCTCTGCAGGCGATGGTTTCCCGCGAGCCGGACAATCCGGTCCATTGGATGCGCCTGGGCACCCTGGCGGCCAGGAACGCGCAAGTCGATCTGGCCAAGGGTTATTTCGATGAGGCCATCAAGCTTTCCGGCAACCAAGGCAAGACCATCCTGGAGGTGGGGGATGTCTGGCTCTCGCAAGGACGCATCAAAACCAGCCTGCCTTACCTCATGCCGAACCTGTCGCATCTCGACCCGGCCCGTCTCGATCAATTGCAGAACGGATTGGAAAAGGAAAAACTCTTCTCTGCCCAGTTGCTGGTCCTCCGCAACCTCGGATCCCGCACCCAGTCCTATCAACCCGTGAACCGGAAAGCCGCCGTGCTCGCCTTCCGGCAAGGGGATTACGCGCTATGTGAGGCCACCATGTCCCGTTTCTACGATCAGCTGGACTACGAAAGCGCGCGCAATCTGCTGCTTGTGAACTTCTTCCTCATCGGTACCCTGGATCCAAAAGTGCCCGCCACCCTGCTTAAGCGCTTTCCGCAAGGGGAAATGTCCTACTTGGTGAACATGAACAATGCCCAGCAGGGAAAATGGCGGGAGGTGCGCGAATTCCTGAAACGGGAAGCCAATTCGCCTTCTTACCGGGACTATTATTACCTGGTGAGCGCCATGCAGGCGGCAGCGGAGGATCGCAACGAGGAAGCCGCCGTCGCCTACCAGAAAGCGCTGGAAACCACCTGGGATCGCCTGCGTGTGCTCGTGAACGCCGATCTGTACCGGCTTTACGCCAGCACCGGAAACAAATTCAAATCCGATCAAATCTGGGAAAGCCTCAAGGAGGACTACCAGGAAGCGGATCCCGACCTGCAGGAGTTCATGGCCAAACAATTGCAGTTGCGCGGGTACGAGAAGCAGTCAAAGTATTTCTACCGGGTAGTGCTGCGCCGAAAACCGGGAAGCGCCGCCGCCCTGACCGCCTTATGGGACGATTTGATGGGCAATGAGGATTACCAGTCCGTTTCCGACAATCTGAAAGTGCTGCTGGACCGGGATCCGCTCTCCTGCGAAGGCAATACATTGGCGATGGAATTCCACTTCCGCCAGAAAAATGACAAGGAATTGCTGCCCTATGGGCGCAACGCCACCGTTTACTGCTACGAGGCCCTGGAGCCGTATTTCGTTCTGGGCAGCACCCTGATGAACCTGAGCAAACCGGACGAGGCCCGCGCTTATTTCTCGACCTATATCCGCAAGGGCGGGGATGCCGCCAAGGTCCCCATGAGCGTCCGTTAGCTTTTCCCGCCCGCTAATGGGGTGGATCGCCGGCTCCAGCGGGAATACAGCCAGCATCCAACAGCGACCCCAAGGGCATCCGCCGCCATGTCGGCATAATCAAAGCTTCTGAGGGGAACGAAGATCTGATGGATTTCGTCCCCTACGCCATATAACATGCCCGCCGCCAATCCCCTGATGTCGATCCCCGCCGGGGCCATGGCGGGAAACGATACTGGAGAGGCAGCCGCGAATTTCCGCCGCAAGCTTTTGCGCAGGGAAATCAATATGCCCAAAGCGCAATAAGCCGAAGCGTGCACGACCTTGTCGCTATCGTAAAAGTCGGGGAGATGGACGCGGTCGCCGGGCAGGCTGGATGTGTAGAAAAGCAAGCCCATGCCCACCAAAGCGGGTAGCCACGAGAGTAGAACCCATCTCCGTCGCGCGGATGGAGGCGAGGTCTTCAAGGCGATTTCGGGGCTGAGCCGATAGCTTCGGCCCGCAAGTGGAATCGGCCGCTGAAGTACAAATCCACGTTCATCCTCAACCCCGTGTCCTGGAACCGGAAGGCGGGCAGGGAATCGCCCGGCGCCGCCTGCCTGCGGATGACGGGAAGGAACGCGCGAGCAGGAACGCGGCCAGCTTTGAAATCCTGGATTTGCCAGGACGGCCAGTTGAAGGCCGCCGGCAGCCTTTGCGCCAGCTTGACAAGGAACATTTGCGCTTCGCCCATCAGCATCTGGGACAGGTCTCCCGCATACTCCGCCTGCGCCGCATCGGGAACGGATTTGAGGGCCGTCCGGATTTCATTCAAGGCCGAAGATTCGCCATCCTCGAGCCAGGCTTCCATGGCCAAGGGCGACTTGCGTTCGATGCGGACCAGGAAGCGGGAATCATCGCCTGGGCTGAAGCAGGCGGGCGCGCCGACGCTTTTCCGCTTGCCGCCCGCAGCGCTTTCAGCGCCGGTTCCCCTCTGCTTGCACGGGACGCGGAGCCATTGCGAGGATGTATCCAGGAAAGCGGGCAAGGCCGCATCCAGCCGTAACGGACCGGTTACCGTAGCCGCGGCCGTGGGGGGGCTTTGCCGGAAGACCAGGAAATACCTTCCCCTTGCCACCCCGGACCCCAGCCACCCCTTTTCGCCGCCATAGCCTTTAAGGATCCATTCCTGCTGCAGCCCGGGATAGAGCTGGAGGGCCTTTGGATCCCGCGCGCTCATGGATTCATGCCAGGCCGCGCCGTTCCCGTACTCCGCGGTGAGCGCGGTGAAGCTGTCTGGTTCGAATTCGCTGCCTTGTTCGATGCGCGCCGAAACCGGGCCAGCGGCCGACCATTCCAATTTCAGGCTGGCGGAATCCCCGTTTATCCGGCGGAAAAAATCCGTGGGACGCCCGTCATAACGGAGGAAAACCCGATAGTCCTTCTTCAAATCCGCCGTGTCGGGGAAATGGAGGGCAAGGGTAGAGGAAGGCAGCAACAAGGCAAGCGCGGCCCCGGCGGATACCGGGAAAGCGGGTAACAGCGAACCAAAAAGCGCCGGAGCCATCCGGAGGCGCGGCGCTTTCAAGGTCAAGCCTCGTTTTCCGGCTTGCCGTCCTGGTCCGTATCGTCTCCGGCTTCGGGAGCCGGGTCCTCGGCGCCTTCACCAGCCGGGGAAACGGCCGGTGCCGAAGCGGCAGCGTTTTCGGTGGATTCCACCAGCATGGCGGGATCCACGTCTTCGCTTTCCACCACCGCCACGTCGGTGACCAAATCGGTGTCGTTGAGGCGGATGACGCGAACGCCCTGGGTGTCGCGCCCGATGATGCTGATATCCGCGATGACCAGGCGGATGACATTGCCTTCCTTGGTGATCACCAGGATTTCCTGGCCCTCCCGCACCGTCTGGATGCACACGGCCGGGCCGTTCTTGTCGGTAACCTTTATATTACGCACGCCCTTGCCGCCGCGATCCGTGATGCGGTATTCGTCCGGGTCGGTGCGTTTGCCGTAGTCCTTGTCGGTGATGGTCAGTACCGCGCAACCCTTTTCCACGATGATCATGCCGATCACCGCGTCGCCCGCTTCCAAGGTGATGCCCTTGACGCCGCGGGTGCCGCGGCCGGTCTGGCGGAATTTGGACATGGCAAAGCGGATGGCCTGACCCTGTTTGGTGCCGATCATCACATCGTCGGCTTCCGAGGCCAGGACCACCTGGGTCAAGGTGTCGCCATCGTCCAGGGTGAGGGCGTTGATGCCGTTGGTGCGAGGCCGCGAAAAGGATTCCAGGGACATCTTGTTGATGATTCCGTGCTCGGTCACGAGCACCACGCTGCGCGCGTCCTCGAAATCCTTGACGGGGACGAAGGCGCTGACATGCTCGCCTTCCACCAGGTTGATGAAGTTGATCAGGGCCTTGCCCTTGGAGGCGCGCGCCGCTTCCGGCAGCTCGTATACCTTAAGCCAATGGCAACGGCCCTTGTTGGTGAAGACCAGGATATAGCTATGCGCCCAGGCGATGAACAGATGTTCGACGAAATCTTCGTCCTTGAGGCCGGTGGCGGAAATGCCTTTCCCGCCGCGGCCCTGGGTCTTGTAGGCGTCGGTGCCGATGCGCTTGATATAACCAGTATGGGATACGGTCACGATCATGGGCTCGTTGGCGATCAGGTCGAGATAGGTGATATCGTCGGCGGCGTCCTCGATCATGGTGCGGCGCTCGTCGCCGAAGCGTTCCACGATGTCATTCAGCTCGGTCTCGATGATGGCCATGCGGCGGGCCTTGTCGGCCAGGATATCCTTGAGATCGGCGATGGTGACGGTCAGTTCCTTGTACTCGGCCTCGATCTTATCGCGCTCCAGCCCGGTCAGCCTCTGCAGGCGCATTTCCAGGATGGCGTCCGCCTGCCTCTCGGACAGGCCGAATTGGGCCACCAGACCCGCCTTGGCGGCGGCCCCGTCGTCGGAGGCGCGGATGAGCTTGATGATCTCATCGATATGATCGAGCGCGATGCGCAAGCCTTCCAGGATATGCGCGCGTTCTTCCGCCTTGTTCAATTCGAACTGGGTGCGGCGCTGCACTACCTCATGACGGTGTTCCAGGAAATAGTGGATCATCTCGCGCAGGTTCAGGGTGCGCGGGCGGTTCTCCACCAGGGCCAGATTGTGGATGGAGAAGGTTTCCTGGAGCTGCGTGTGCTTGTAAAGCTGGTTCAGGATGATGTCCGGGAAGGCGTCCTTCTTGAGCTCGATGATGATGCTCATGCCGTCTTTGTCGGACTCGTCGCGTAAATCGGAGATGCCTTCGATGATCTTATCGCGCACCAGCGAAGCCATTTTCTCCAGCAGGTTGGCCTTGTTGACCTGGTAGGGGATTTCCGTGACCACGATGCGGTTGCGGTTGTTAACCACTTCCACATGCGTCTTGGAACGCACCAGCAGCTTGCCTCGTCCCGTCAGATAGGCGGCCCGGATCCCGTTGCGGCCGTATATGGTGGCGCCGGTGGGGAAGTCCGGACCACTGACGAATGTGATCAACTCCTCCACCGTGATTTCCGGATTGTGGATCATGGCGATGCATGCGTTCACGATTTCGCGAAGGTTATGCGGCGGCATGTTGGTGGCCATGCCCACGGCGATGCCGGTGCTGCCGTTGACCAGCAGGTTGGGGAAAGCGGAAGGGAGCACGGTGGGTTCGGTAAGGGACGAATCGTAATTGGGGACGAAGTTGACGGTGTTCTTCTCCAGATCCTGGAGCATCATCTCCGCGAACTTCTTCATGCGCGCTTCCGTATAACGCATGGCGGCGGGCGGATCCCCGTCCACGGAGCCGAAATTGCCCTGGCCGTCCACCAGCGGATATCGCATGGAGAACTCCTGAGCCATGCGCACGATGGACTCGTAGATGGCCGAATCGCCGTGAGGATGGTATTTACCCATCACTTCACCGACGATATTGGCCGATTTCTTGTAGGGGCGATCGGCCGCCAGATTGATGTTCTCCATGCCGTACAGGATGCGGCGGTGCACGGGCTTGAGCCCGTCGCGGACATCCGGTAACGCGCGCGCTACGATAACGGACATGGAATACTTCAGGTAGGAGGTTTTCATCTCCTCCTCGATGAAGGTATTCACGATTCTGCCGTTATCGGGGGCAATGGGCAATGTTGTCATTCAATCTCCTCAGGGCGTCCAAAAAGCGTTACAGCCCGTCCCAATGCGATTGCAGGCCCGCCAGGCGCCGGGTTTCCCCGGCATCGGATTGGCTTATCTGCAAAGGGGTTATGGATATGCGGTTTCGTGCGAGAGCGTAGTCGTCGGTGCCCGGAACGAAGCGTTCCTCGGGCTTAAAGCCGGTCAGGCGGAACTCAGTGAGGCCGTGTTCGGTGCGGACAGCCTCGTAACTGTCCCTGAACATCACCGTGCTCATGGAGGTGATTTCCGTGCCCTCGATGGCTTCGGGTGCGCATGGGGGGAAATTGACGTTCCAAAGTCCCCCGGGCTTGCGGGGCAGTTCGGCCGGTTGGCGCAGCAGCCTGCGGATCCACTCCACGGCATGGGCCAGGCGATCAGGCGAGTTCTTCCAAACAGAGACTGCGATGGAAGGGATGCCCCACATGGCGCCTTCGCGGGCGGCAGCCACGGTGCCGGAATAGATGGCGCTCATGCCCGCATTTTCGCCCAGGTTGATGCCAGAGAGGATCAAATCGAGGTCCCGGTCCCGGAACAGATGGGCCACGGCGAACTTGACGCAGTCGCAAGGGGTACCCATGACCTGATATTTGGGATAAGGAGACAAGGGTTCCGCCTTGAAAGCCAGGCGCTTGTCCATGCCATGCGTAAAGGCTTGGGACATGCCGCTCTGGTCGAAAGACGGCGCGGCCACCACCACCTCGTGCTCGCCGCTCAACGCATCCGCGAGCTGGGTCAGCACAGGGCTCAGGATACCATCATCGTTGGTGATAAGAATCTTCATTCCGTGCGCTGAAAATGCGGTTTTCACGGCCTCAAAATCGAGTCGGAAATGGTCTCCTCACAGCCCTCGAAATGTACCAATTCTAAGCCGATTTTCCAAGCGAACGGAAAGCATTTGATCCGCATTCCGGCGCCGTTTTCCCGGACCAGGAATGCGCTCCCGATCCGCCCCAGGGTGGCGGTTTATAGGCCGCGCCACATTAGCTAAATTGCCACTCGATACACCATCAACCAGGCTCCCGCAAGCATGAACTCCCCATCCCATCCGCAAGGCCGCATACCGGGCTCCGCCGCCGCTACGCAAACGACTCTGCAGTCCCCCAAAGGCACCCGCGATTTCTATCCGGAAGACATGCGCGTCCAGAACCATCTCTTCGACGTTTGGCGCCGGGCCTGCCTGGATTTCGGCTTCGAGGAATACGAAGGGCCCACTTTCGAGCATCTGGAATTGTTCACGGAAAAATCCGGCCAGGAAATCGTCACGCAATTGTACAACTTCAAGGACAAAGGCGATCGCGACATCGCATTGCGCCCGGAGATGACACCGTCCTTGGCCCGCATGGTCAATCAGAAGGGCAACAGCCTTAAGCTGCCACTGCGCTGGTTTTCCATCCCCCGCCTGTTCCGCTACGAGAAGGCCCAGCGCGGGCGTTTGCGCGAATTCTTCCAGCTCAACATGGATATCATCGGCTGCGATACCATCGCGGCGGAGGTGGAGTTGTTTTCCGCCATCATCGAAATGCTCAAGGCCTTTGGGCTCGGCTCTGGCGATTTCTCCATCCAGGTATCCAGCCGCCGTTTGCTCTCCGAATTCCTGGATCGCCAGGCCGTTAGCGCAGAGAAGAAGCCGACCGTTTACGCCGCACTCGACAAGCGCGCCAAAATCGGGGAAGGCGAATTCCGCAACCTGCTGTTGCGGGAAGGCCTGGTCCCGGAAAGCATCGATGCCATCGAGGCGTTTTTCCAATGCAAGACCTTGCAGGACTTGCGGACCTATTTCCCCGCATCCCGGGAAGCTCCCCTTCCCGAGGAGGTTGCCGAAACGGTTCCGTCCAATGGCGGAGCGCCCGCGCCAAAGTTACCGAAAAGCGGGTTGTGGGAACTGGAAAAACTGTTCGAATATCTTGAGGCGCTGGGATACCTGGAATACGTGAACCTGGATTTGTCCGTGGTGCGCGGTCTGGCCTACTACACCGGCATCGTGTTCGAAGTTTACGACAAAGGCATCGGGATGCGCGCCGTGGCCGGCGGGGGCCGTTACGACAACCTGCTGGCGAACCTGGGAGGGAACTCCCTGTCCGGGGTGGGCTTCGGCATGGGAGACGTGGTTTTGGCGGATTTGCTGCGCGAAAAGCATCTGCTGCCTTCCGGCCGCGAACCGTTGGATTATTACCTGGTGGACGTGGCTCCTTCCGAAAGCAAGCTGCCCAATCCGCAATTGCTGTCGCTCGCGCAGAAGCTGCGCTCGGAAGGCCGCCGGGTCGGCTATTCGCTCTCGGGCGAGAAGCTCAAGAAGCAAATGGCCCAGGCCAATGATCAGGGCGCCGGACGCGTGCTGTTCTTCGGTTCCGACAAAGGGAGCGAGGGCCGCTACGAGGTGAAGGATTTGAAAACCGGGGAACAGAGCGTCTGCGCGTTCGAAGAGTTGTAAGAGAGAGCTCAAAATTAAAAATGAAAAGTGAAAAATGAAAAGTTTTGGTTTGCAATTTTAATTTTGAGAGTTTCACTTTTCATTTTGCCTTCTATCCCATTCCCAGAGAGTAGACTATGCAAGAAAGTTCTTATGAAGGCCGCCAATCCCATATCCCCGGCATAGAAATGCCCGTCATCGAGGCCTGGGAATTCCAGTATCCCGGCACGGACACGACCATCGAGGTCAGCATTCCGGAGTTCACCTGCATTTGCCCCAAGACAGGCCTGCCTGATTTCGCCACCTTGCAAATCATCTATACGCCGGGCAAGGATTGCCTGGAACTGAAAAGCCTTAAGGAATACATCCTCAACTACCGCGAAATCGGGATATTCCACGAACATGTTGTGAATAGGGTTTTGGGGGATTGCGTCAAGGCCTGCGCCCCGAAGCGCATGGAGGTAAAAGGCGTTTTCAACTCGCGGGGCGGCATTCAGACCACCGCGCTCGCCAGATATGGGTTTTAATTAACTTTTGGATTCCGACACGAAGGGAAAGTACAATGCCGAAGATTCATAATTTCAGCGCCGGACCGAGCATATTGCCCCGGCAAGCCATGGAAGCCGGCTCGAAAGCCTGCCTCGATTTCAACGGGACCGGTCTCTCCTTGCTGGAGATGTCCCATCGCGGCAAGGATTTCATCAAGGTGATGGACGAGGCTGTGGCCCTGGTCAAGGAGCTGCTTGGGGTTCCCGCCGGCTATTCCGTGATCTTCGTCGGCGGCGGGGCCAGTTTGCAATTCGCCATGGTACCGTTCAACCTCCTGGACGAGGGCGAAACCGCCGCCTACCTGGATACGGGCACCTGGGCCAACAAGGCCATCAAGGAAGCCAAGCTGTTCGGGAACGTGAAGGTTGTGGCCTCCTCCAAGGAAGCGAACTATACCTTCATCCCCAAGGGATACGAGATCCCCAAGGAGGCCCGTTACTTCCACGTTACCTCGAACAACACGATTTTCGGGACGCAGATGCAGCATTTCCCGGAATCGCCCGTTCCCGTCGTGGCGGATATGTCCAGCGACATATTCAGCCGTCCCGTGGACGTTTCCAAATTCGGTCTCATCTATGCGGGCGCGCAGAAGAACATGGGCATAGCGGGCGCGACCCTGGCCATCGTGAAAGACGATTTGCTCGGTAAGGTCAAGCGTAAGATCCCCTCCATGCTGGACTACAAGATCCACATCGCGGAAGGCTCCATGTACAATACCCCGCCGGTATTCGCCGTATACATGGCCATGGAAACCCTCAAATGGGTCAAGCAAATGGGCGGCGTCGTAGCCATGCAGAAGCGCGCGGAAGAAAAAGCCCAGCGCCTGTACGCGGAAATCGACGCCAACCCCCTCTTCAAGGGCACCACGGACAAGGAAGATCGCTCGCGCATGAACGTCACCTTCGTGATGGAAAAACCCGAGTTGGAAGAGGCCTTCAGCAAGACCGCCGAAGCCGCGGGAATGTCCGGGCTCAAAGGCCATCGTTCGGTAGGCGGTTTCCGGGCCTCCATTTACAATGCCTTGGAGTTGGAAAGCATCGACGCCTTGGTATCCGTTATGAAGGACTTCGCCAAGAAAAACGG
>JBDSWM010000189.1:0-6211 GCA_039926685.1 Fibrobacteria bacterium
ATCTTGATGTTGTAGGTGTAGATCTCGGCGCGGAAGCCATGGGCCAGCGCGTTGCGGGCCAGGTTGACGGCCACGGTGCCGCCGGTCTGCCAATGTTCGATTTCGCGCTTGAGTTTGTCGAGGGAGGCGGGATAGTCGTGATAAGCGTAAATGGCTTGGAGACAGGTGATCCCGCAACTTTCGTCGTCGGGCTGCTTGGAAACATGCAAGTCTAGCTTCATCGATGTTCACTGAAGCGGCCTGCGTGGAGTTTGCGAAGCAAACTCCGGAGCAAGGAGCCCGATAACAGGGGATCAAGCAAGGTGCGCTTACGCAAAATCCCCATCCCTCCGCTTATTTGCCCTGCAGGGCGTTTTGGATGATTTTCTGCATTTCCTCCACCTGCTCCGGCGTGGGCTGCAAGCCCCCGGCGGCGGCGAGTTCCGATCGTTTATAATCGGCGGGCACGGCGAAAACGGCGGCCGGAACCTTTTTGCGCTCGATTTTCCGCACTTCCGTGGTCACGCGCTGCCCGTCCCGGACCACGATACAGCGCATGGGCAAACCCGCCTGGCCCGCCGCTTCCAGGGCGCGGAACGCCTCGGCTTGGCCGAATTGGGGGTTGGCCGCCTGCAGTTTCTTCAGTACCGCGTAGACTTCCGGGAAATCCTGCGTGATCCACGCGTCCACCAACTCGTTTTTACGGGTCAGGGTCACATGCGTGCATGGGTAGCCGAGCCGCTTTTCCTTGCCCAGCACCTTCAAGGCGTACTTTCCCAGGGAGGGGTCGTCCGCCGCGGTGGCCTTGGGGGTAACATCGATGGAACTATAGGTGCGGAGATTATCGTTCACCAGGAACAGCACGTCAGGCTGCTTCGGATCCAGCAGGACGCCCAGTTCGATGGGCGCCGGCAGCGGATTCACGAGCAGCTTCATCTCGAGCTTGGCGCGTTCGCCTGCGGTGAACAAGCGCAGGTCGCCCGACCCCGCTTCCATGGCCACGTTGAGATCGATGACCCCTTCGAATGCGGCGCCCGCAGTCACTGCGGCCGTCGCCCCGGAGGCCGCGGCCTTGTCCGCTCCGCATGCGATGGAGAGGAGGAAAAGGAGGGAGGAAAAAAGTCCGCGCGTCAAGTGTCTGATCTGGGGTCCCGCTTGGTTTGTGCGAATTAAAAGTAACTTATGATACGATACGATGCAGACGCTTTCCTGTCAAAAATTCGGAAGCCGGGAACACCCCTGAGCCGCCTCCAGTCCGGGCCCGCGGCCGCCCATGGCCCGACCGCAACCCCCATCCGCCGCGCGGCCCTCTTCCGCGCTTTCGTCCTCCTGTTCGGATCGACGTTTTGGTGCGCCGGCCTTGCCGGAACCGGGGCGCTCCGGCTCTCGGATCCTCCCGCCCCGGCCGCCGACGCGCGACTTTCCTCGAAGTCCCCGGCCGCAACCTTAGCAATGGCGGGGCCTTCCGCCGTCCTGAAAAAATTCGACTCGCTGATGGAGGCCGGCCGGTTCCCGGAAGCCCGCCGGCTCTGCGCCGGTCAGATGTTGCGCATGTTCGCCTTCATGGCCATGGCCCAATCCAAAATCGCCCCCTATGTGGATACGGCCCGCTCCCGCGAGGAGACCTTGGAGGAAAGGTCCGGCGGGAATTGGGCCTATGCCAAGGTCCGCAGCCGCACCTTTTTCCTGAAGCCGTTCATGGGCGTGGATTCCCTGATCTCGGTGCAAGCGGCGCATTTATACAAATCCCCGCGCGGCTGGCTGATAGCGGAAATGGAGGAGCTGGAAGGCAAGGACGCGCCGGTTGCATTGCGCCGCGGCATTCCCACGGGTCTGGATGGAACCGTGCCCGACTCCGGGGCCGCGGCTGCCGCCGCCGGCGAAGTCGACGCCCCGGAATCGGGCGCGGGCAAACAAGCCGGGCTCTTTCCCGTCTCCGCGCGCGCACCGGAACGGGCCGGCGCCGCTGATCGCGTCCGCTATCGCCTCCGCATGCGGAACGGGGATGCGCTGACGGGAATACCCCTGGACGGGAACCAAAGCCTCATTCTGGCCGAATCCCCTTCCCAATGGATTCTGGAATGCCGCCGCGCGCCTCCTCCCCATACGGGCAAGCGCGGGCGAACCGCCCCCGCCGCCTTCGCCCCGGATTCCCTGCGCGCCTATCTCTCCGGAAACGCCTATCTCAACCTGGATGACAGCCTGCTCAGGCGCCGGGCAAGCGCCATCACGGCCTCAGAAACTGCGGGCGCGGAAACGGAACCGGACCGCATAGCCCTGGCCGTCTACTCCTGGGTCGCGGAGAATTTCCGGTTCCAGATGGGATCGGTTCTCTTCGGCACCAGCAGCGAGACCCTCCGGGATATGACCGGGGACTGCTCCGAAGCCGCCATCCTAACGGCGGCGCTGTTGCGCTCGAGAGGCGTGCCGGCGCGCGTGGCCTTGGGCTTCGCCAGCCTGGGCCGCGGCGTCTTCATCGGACATGCCTGGTGCGAAGCCTGGCTTGACGGCGGCTGGGTCGGCGTGGACGCGGCCTTGCGGGAATTCCCCGCCGGCGCGGAGCGGGTGAAACTGGCCGCGCTGGACGGGCGCGCGGACATGCGCATCGCCGCCACCAATCTCATGCTGCGCAACCTGTCCAACCTGGACATCCAGATCCTGGCCGCCTGGGAAAAGGATCGCGGCCTTCCCTTGCTCGCCTATCCCGACAACTCCGCCGAAGCGGGGCGCTTTTTCCAACGGATATTGGACGGGATGGATGAGAAGAACGGCATTGGAAAGGAAGGGAAGAAAAAACCGCGGTGAGGCCCGTCCGCGGGCAGGGCCCGTCCGCGGGCAGGGCCTGTGGGCTTCGACGTCGCGATCAGATCTTTAGGGTACTGGAGAGGAAGATGCCGAAGTTGAAAGCGCTGAAGTTCTGGCGCACGCGGGCGATCTGACCGTTCTCGTCGGCCTGGATTTCCGGTTGGCCGCCGCTGGTCTTGACCCATTTGAAATGCGTGATGGCCGCGTCCCCGTAGGCCATCCCGAAACCGAACCGCGATTCCGTCAAATCCTTGTCCATGCCCACCGAAAAAGTGCCCCCGAAATAATCGATGTTCCGGTCCCAGCTGGAAGGCCTGTCATCGTCCGGCCCCTGGCTGAAATCGGTATAGCCGCCCAAGGCCACCGAATAGCCTTTGAGGACTTTCCATTCCATGCCCCCGGAAAAATCCACCACGGAATTCTTCTGCACGGTATAGCGCTTTTCCAGCGGGGATAGGCTTTCGAATCCGGAACGGTTGCTGCCGTCGCCGGGAGTGAATCCCGTGTAGGAATAAACGCTTCCGAGATAATAGTCCGTTTGGGCGGTGATCAGGAGGGAGGGAAGGGCCTGCCAGGAGGCCGCCAAAGAGAGGGAGGGCGCGGCAATTTCCGTATGCCGCTCGTCCTTGGCGAGGGAATAGACGATATTGGCCTTGGTAGGCGTGGAATCGCCGGCAACCGTCAACGGCGCCACGTTCCGGAAATCCAGAACATGCTGCTCTTCCGTGCGCTTGACCCATACCAGGCTTCCCGGGGACGCGTTCACGCCGAAGGAGAATCCCTGGCTCATGCGCACCAGGATTCCGAACATGCCCGTGGCGCCCAGCCCCACCTGGTTCACCGAGCGGGTCACGCTGTTCTCATGGAAGTGGGCCAGATCGTCCTGGTTGCCGTCCACGAAATTACCGTCCCAGCCGCCGAAGGCGGTTTTCTCCAGCTCCGTGAAATAGATGCCGTAGAGGGTGAAACCCAAGGAGATGTTGTCGCTGAATTTCATGGCGCCGCTGGGGCCTATCATGGTCGTCTTGGACACGTCGTAATAGGAAAGGTTGAGCTTGGTATAACAAGGCGCGGCCTTCTCCGCGGACTCGTAGCATTCCCCGTTCACGTCCGTATCGCGGTAGGCGCCCTCGATATTCTGCTCCCCGGTGAACAAATCGTTCTGCGGCGTCACGATGCTGAAACCATAGGCCCATTTCCCCATGCGCTGGGAAAAAGCCGTGATGCTGGGGCTGAAGTTGAAGGAGTTATAAGGTATGTCGACGCCGTCCGCGATGCCGATCTTCTGCTTCTGGTATTGCACTATCTGGGCGGATACGTTGAGCTTGATGTTCTTGATCTGGGTCAGGCCGGCGGGATTGTAATAAGTCGCGGTGGCATCGTCGGCGAGCCCGGCGAAGGCGCCGCCCAGGGCAGCGCCCTTGTCCCCCACCAGGATGATTTTATGGTTGAACAGATCGGCCGAGGCAGGCAGGCAGGATACGGCCAGCACCAGCCAAGCCTTTGGGATAGGACGCATGCCATCATTTTTCCATGCTGCGCGGGCGCGCAGCCAGGGTTTTCTGCGGCTGCCCGGGATTCGGCGCGTGGTTATCTTTCCCATGGAGTTTCCCCATGGAGTCTCGAAAGGAAGCGCATGTTCTCCCACCGCATCGATCAAGCCCTGGTGGACGAAGTCCTGGCCCGCGCGCGCCAATCCCCGCGCCGCCGGGCCAACCATTGCATCCATCAACCCGGGGATCGCCTACAGCGGATGGTCAACGCCGGCCTGGCGGGAACCTATTTCGCCCCCCACCGGCACAAGGATCCAGACAAGCTGGAGATCTTCACGCTCCTCACCGGTAGAGTTATCGTGATCACCTTCACGGATGCGGGAGACATCCTGGACCGCGCGCTCCTGGGCCGCGATCCGGCCGCACCGGCGGGATCGGAAACCTGGCAGGTGGAGATCCCCCCCGGAACCTGGCATACCCTGGCGGTGCTTTCCCCCGAGGCGGTGCTCTATGAAGTCATCGACGGGCATTTCGACGCCAAGACGCATAAGCGCTTCGCGCCCTGGGCGCCGTCGGAAGCGGATGGGGAGGCCGCCAAGGCATATCTGGAAGGGTTGCTGCGCCGCGCCGGGGTAAGCGCGGCGTAATCCGCTATTCAAGCGTTCATCTTCGATTCCGCATCCCCGTCCAGGCATAGCCACCCGCGCGCGACCCAATCCCGGAACCAGCCGCTGATGCCTTCCGCCAGTTCGCCTTGCCGCTCCGGCTCCAGGACGCCTTCCAGCTCCGCGAATGCCTCGGTAAGCGTGGCGGGCGCGAGAAAGGCCCGTAATACCGCCATGGCCGTGAAAGGGATGGGCTCGCGCCGGATTTCCAAATCGGCATCCCGGTAAATGACCAGATGGACCGTCCGCGCTTCCGGCTCCAACTTGAATTCGGCTTCCAAATCCGTATCGGGAAGGCATAGGGCGCGGAACCCCGCGAAGTCCCAATCCACGCTGACGGGAGTCACATGCGGCGCCAACCGCAAGCGGGCCGCCATCAGTTCGGCCTGCCCCGTGATTCCGGAAGCGGCCAAGGTCCTGCCGTCGGGCGCGTCGAAAGCCTTGGACAGCGCGCGCTCATAGGCTATCGCCTGCAGCGCTTCCTTCCGGGGCGTCTCCCGGTACTCCCTTTCCAGGAAGGCGGGAAAGCCGGCGTCCAGTTCAGCCAGGAAAGGCGATGCGGGCGGATGCTCCACCAGGTAACGCACGGCATACCCGTTGAAGGCGCGCAGGCCCATCAGATGGATGGCGCAGGTATAGTCGGATTGCATGATGGATACCAGCCTGAACCAATATTGCTGGTTATAAATGCCGAGCCGGGCGAAACCGCCCAGGCCGCCTTTCTCCCGCAGCAAGTCGTCCGCTTGGGCCTGCAGTTCCGGCGCGGATTTGGCCAAGGGGTTGGCGGGATATTCCTCCGGAAGGGGACGGCTGATCTGCCGCCCGAACCAGGTTTGCAATTCGCTCAAGCCAGGGGCTTCGCCATGGGGCGGGGTCATGGCGTAAATCTACCAAGCATCTCCCTTTTTGGCCCTCAGCGCTTCATCGCGAATCCCACCGCCGCCAACAAGAGCGCGCAGGACACGAAATGGTTCCAGCGCAGGCTCTCCTTGAGATAAAGCACGGCGAATACGCAGAACACGGACAAGGTGATGGCTTCCTGGATGATTTTCAATTGGAATCCCGTGAATTGCGCGGAACCGATCCGGTTGGCGGGCACCTGGAAGCAATATTCCAGCAGGGCTATGAGCCAACTCACCAGGATCACCTTCCACAGGGCCACGCCTTTATAATGGAGATGCCCGTACCAGGCGAATGTCATGAAGACGTTGGAGATGAGGAGCAGGAGGATGGCTATCATCGCCTCAAAATAAAAAAAGCTTCCGGCGC
>JBDSWM010000190.1:0-8180 GCA_039926685.1 Fibrobacteria bacterium
CCCGCGGCGGCCAGCAGGTTCTTCAGCAAGCCTTTGAGATGATGGAATTCGATTGGAGCCGCGACGGCGCTGTCGCCGTTCCAGGGCCGGCGATCGGGCCAGTCCCCCGCCAGCACCAAATAAAGCATCTCTTCTTCCAGCACGCCCGGAGCGCGCTCGGAGCGGGCCTCCGGGCGGTTATAGAAGGACTTGGCGATCTCGAACAAGCGGATGTTCCGCTCCTGGTTGTTCTGATTGTAGGCGGCGGCGTTGAGCAGCGCGGGCAAGGTGGTGGTGGGCAGTATCTCCCACTCCTCGCTGAGCGGATTGCGCAAAGGCACGTATGCGCCGCGCGCATCCTCCGGAGCCAGGCCCAGCTTGGCCAAGGCCTTGCGCGAGGAGAAACGCAGGTTGAGCGCCTCATTGAGGCCCGCATCGCGGAGGTGGTGGCGCAGCTTGCGCGCCAGATTTTCCACCGGCGGCAAGGCCTTGTATCCGAGCGTAAGCGTGGGCAGAATCACCGGGATGTTGTTGTAGTCGCCCAAACGCGCGATCTCCTCGATGAGATCGGCTTCCCGTTCCAGATCCCCCCGGAAGCCCGGGATGGCGAAAGCGATGGACTCTTCCCGGTTGACTTGGGAGGCGCCGCCGCGCATCAGGCCGATGGATTCCAAGCGCTGCACGCAGGTCTCCACGCCCAGGACCAGTCCCAGCAGCTTTTCCGCGCGCGCGGGCCGCAAGGCCACGTTGCGGGGCGCGGTGGGATGCAAGGGAGCCATCGCCTCCAGACGGCCGTTGGCGACCACCGGGGCCGCGCTTCCGTCCGCTCCGCCGCATTCCCTGGCGATCAAGGCCGCCAGGTAATCGTTCACTTCCGCCGTGTTCAGCGGATCGATGCCGCGCTCGAAGCGGAAGGACGAGTCGCTGGAAAGCCCATGGCGGCGGCCCTGGCGGCGCACCACGGCCGGATTGAAATAAGCCGTCTCCAGGAAAATATCCGTCGTAGCCGCGTCCACCTCGGAATCCCGGCCGCCCATGACGCCGGCCAATACCATGGGACCTTCCGCGTCGGCTATCACCATATCCTCGCCGGTGATGGCGCGTTCGACGCCATCGAGGGTGGTCAGCTTTTCCCCGGCCCGCCCCTTGCGGATGATGACCTTGCCGCCGCGGATCTTTTTCAGATCGAAAGCGTGGGAAGGCTGACCCAATTCGAAAAGCACGAAGTTGGTCAAGTCCACCACGTTGTTGATGCTGCGCTTGCCTATGGATCTGAGGGCCTTGACCAGCCAATCCGGACTGGGCCCTACCTTAACGCCCCGGATTACCCGGCCCACGTATTTGGTGCACCCCTGCTTGTCTTCCAATGCGATCCCGATGGACCCGGCGATATCCGGGCCGTCCTCGCTGAGTTCCGCCCTGGGGTAACTCAGGGGTTTCCCGAGGATGGCGGCCAGCTCCCGCGCTACGCCGATATGGCAGAGGGCGTCCGGCCGGTTGGGGGTCACGTTGAGTTCGAATATCACATCGCCGAGTCCCGGGATGCGATCCATGGGCAGGCCCAGCGGCGTGGCCGGATCGAGCACTAGGATCCCGTCATGGCCTTCGCCCAGGCCCACCTCGTCCTCGGCGCAGATCATCCCGTGGGACTCCTGCCCGCGCAATTTGGCCTTCTTGATCTTGAGGCTGGGCTTTCCCGGGCCCTCGCCCGGCAACTCCGCGCCCACCTTGGCCAGCAGCACCTTCTGGCCCTTGGCCACATTGGGCGCGCCGCATACTACCGGATGGATTTCCGTACCGTCCGTGACCTTGCATACGCTGAGCTTGTCGGCCTCGGGATGGCGTTCGCATTCCAGCACTTCCGCCGAAACCACGCCGGGCAGCCCGCCCAGGATGCGCATGCCTTCCACTTCCAACCCCAAAGAGGTCAGCGCCTTGGAAAGCGCTTGCGGATCATCCGCGGGGCCCGAGATTTCAACGTATTTCTTGATCCAGTTGAGACTGACTTCCATAAAACCTCGTAAGACTCCGTGTGGTCCAGGCTGGTTAGGGGTTAGGCTTTAGCCCCTGCTTCAAAATTGCCGAAGAAACCTGTTATCGTTCCTGGTCAGATAGCTGATATCCGGAATCCCGTACTTGAGCATGGTGATGCGATCGATGCCGAAGCCGAAGGCGAAGCCCGTGAATTTTTCCGGATCCCAACCCACCTTGCCGAAAACGTTGGGATCCACGCTCCCGCAACCGCCGATTTCGATCCAACCGGTTTGTTTGCAAACGCGGCAGCCCGTGCCCGCGGCTCCGGTGCCCGTGCCCGTGGGCACCGTACCGGTGCCCTTGCAGAAATAGCAGGATACGTCCATCTCCGCGGAAGGTTCCGTGAATGGGAAATAACTGGGGCGGAAGCGCATGTTGGTTTCCGTGCCGAACATATGCCGGGCCCAAAGGAAGAGCGTGCCTTTCAAGTGGGCGAAAGAGATGTCCTTGTCCACCACCAGGCATTCCACCTGCTGGAACATGGGCGAATGCGTGGCATCATTGTCCACGCGGTAGACGAAACCAGGCGCGATGATGCGGATGGGCTGATCCGGATGCGTTTCCATGTAGTGGACCTGCACGTTGGACGTGTGGGTGCGCAGCACCACCTTTTCGTCCACATAGAAGGTATCATGCATGTCACGGGAAGGATGATCGGGGGGGATGTTCAGCGCTTCGAAATTGTACCAGTCGTTGTCGACTTCCGGGGCCAGCGCCAGCTCGAAGCCCAGGCCCTGGAAGAAATCGACGATCTCCTCTCGCACCTGGGACATGGGATGCAGGGACCCGAGCGGCACGCGATAGCCGGGCAAAGTGGCGTCCAAGGTTGAGCCGGCCAGGCTTCCCGCGATTTCGGTTTCCTGGATGCGCTCCTGCAGGGCGGCGAACCGCGCTTCCGCCAGATCACGCAATTCATTGACGAGCTTGCCGAAGGCCGGGCGTTCTTCCGCGGGCAATGTTCCCATGGCGCGCAGTAAACCCGAAATATCCCCCTTTTTGCCGAGATAGCGGACCTTCAAATCCTCGAAGCGCTTGGACAAGGTTTTCGGCCCTTCCCCATCGCTTTCGGAAGGGGATCCGGAAGGGCGGGCTGCATCGGTCGCTTCTCCGGATTTGCCGGTGATGAGGGACTCGAGTTTTTGCGTGTCGGCGTCCAGACGGACGCGGATTTCTTCGATGGGCTGCATAGGCTTGGAGTGCTCCGGACTGAACCGGTGGGAAATATAGCTAACGGGAAGCCGCCCCATCTTGGAGGCCAAGCCAGCGCCCTTGGTATGCGCGGAGATCCCATCGAGCGGAGGGGAACCGCAAGTCTACCGACCATAACGCAAAGGCCCGGGAACGAATCCCGGGCCTTGCTTGTAATTCGATAGTGGCGGGAAGGAACCCGCCCGGCTTACTTGGCGAGGCCGGCGGCTTGCACGATTTTGCCGAAGGCGGCGGAATCGGAAAGCGCCAGGTCGGCCAGAATCTTGCGATCGAGGCTGATGGCGGTCTTTTTCAAGCCGGCGATCAGGCGCGAGTAGGTGGTTCCGAACTCGCGGGCGGCGGCGTTGATACGCACGGTCCACAAGGTGCGGAAAGCGGCCTTCTTATCGCGGCGATGGACGGTCGCGAAAACGCGCGCCTTGTCGACGGCTTCCTTCGCGAGCTTCAGATTGGACTTCTTGCGGCCGTAGAACCCACGGGCTGCCTTGAGGATCTTCTTGCGGCGGGCGCGCGAGGCTACTGCTGGTTTACTTCTGGGCATCTCTCTATCTCCTGATTTCTATGCTCGGCTTTGGGCTCAGCCGCCGATGGCGAGCAGGCGCTTCATGCGCGGTGCTTCGGTGGGGCCGACGTAGAAGGCTCCGCCCTGGCGGCGCTTCATTTCGGGCTTCTTCTTACCCATGATATGGTTCTTGTTGGCACCCTTGCGCTTGAGCTTTCCATTGGCGGTGACCTTGAACCGCTTCTTCGCTCCGCTATGGGTTTTCATCTTCGGCATGATAGACCTTCCTTCACATTACTACGAAAACTTAAGCTTGCCCGGCCGGGGACACTTCCCGGCTTTCGCCAGCTTCCTTGACCGGCGCAGCGTCCGATCCCGGCGCCGCTTTGACTTCCGTCCCTACCGGCTTGGCCCCTGCGGTTTCCCCAGGAGCTTTCGGCTTGGCGGGCACGGAAACATGATGCTTCACAGGACCAAAAATCGTGGTCACATTGCGACCTTCTTGGATCGAACCGGTTTCCGCGAGTCCGATACCGACCAAGTCGACGACCATTTTCTTCAGCCACCGGGAACCGAATTCCATGTGGGCCATTTCACGACCGCGGAAAACCACCGTCGCCTTGACCTTGAACCCCTTTTCCAGGAATTCCTTCGCCTGAACGAGGCGGTAATTATAGTCATTTTCTCCCGTTTTGGGATGGAACTTGATCTCCTTGACCTTGATGATATGCTGCTTGGCCTTCGAGGCCTTGGCTTTTTTGGAAATTTCGTACTTATACTTGCCGAAATCCATGATTCGGCAAACCGGCGGCTGGGCGGTGGGGCTTACTTCCACCAGATCCAGGCTTCTTTCCTTCGCCTTTTCCAAGGCGACGGGCACCGTGAGCACGCCCAACTGTTTTCCATCGGCGTCGATGACACGTACCTCGTACGTGCGGATATGTTCATTGATGCGGATGGTTTCTTTGGGGGCGCTAAAAAACGGTCTTCTCTGCAATCTCTACCTTTCGATGAACTTAAGAATCGATGTTCTGCCGGGGATATAGCAATCCGGAGGACATTGTCCTCCCTGGAATTATACGCCTCGAGAGGAAATCTCCAATTTAAATTTTTCCAGGGCTTCGGTTAAGGAAAAAGCGCCTAAATCCCCGGTTTTACGCTTCCGAAGCGAGATTTTGCCGGATTGCAGCTCTTTTTCGCCCAAAATAACGAGATACGGAACCTTTTCCCGTTCGCCTTCGCGGATTTTGAAGCCGATTTTATCGTTCCGGACGTCCACTTCCGATTGCAGGCCCGCATCCAGCAGCTTTTCGTTCAGCTCTGCGGCCGCGTCCAGGAACTTCTCCGAGACGGGCAGAATTCGGATTTGCTGCGGGTTGATCCAGAGCGGCAGGTCGCCGGCGAAGTTCTCGATGAGGATGCCGATGAAGCGTTCCAAGGAACCGAACACGGCGCGATGCAGCATCACCGGAGCCGCCTTGGACCCGTCCGAAGCCACGAATTCTCCCCCCAGGCTGCCAGCGGTAAAATAGTCGACTTGGATGGTCCCGCATTGCCAATGGCGACCCAGCGAATCCAGCAAGGTGAATTCCAGCTTGGGACCGTAGAAGGCTCCGTCGCCCGGATTCATCTGATACTCCAGGTTGGCGCGCCGGCAGGCTTCCTTCAGCGCTTCCTCGGCCTTATCCCAGAACGCGTCGCCGCCCACCCTTTTCTCGGGGCGATCCGCGAGCTTGACCAGGATCTGGGTAAAACCGAAATCCGCATAGACCTCTTGCAGCAATTTGCAGAAATCGGCGACCTCGTCGGCGATCTGATCCACAGTGCAGAAGATATGGGCATCGTCCTGGGTGAAACCCCGCACGCGCATCAAGCCGTGCATGGCGCCCGCCAATTCATTGCGATGGCACTTGCCGAATTCGGCCATGCGTATGGGCAGGTCGCGGAAGGATTTGATGCCCTGCTTGAAGATTTCCACATGGCACGGGCAATTCATCGGCTTGATCGCGTATTCGCGGTTCTCGCTCTCCGTGAAGAACATGTTGTGCGCGTAATTGGCGATGTGGCCGGAAAGCACGAACAGGTTCTTCTCCACTATCTCGGGAGTGCGGACTTCAACATAGCCGCGGCGCGCGATCTTGGCGCGGAGATAGCCCATCAGGTTGTTGTACAGCCGCCATCCGCGGGGATGCCAGAACACCATGCCGGGGGAGCCTTCCTCGATATGGAAATAGTCGAGTTCCCTGCCCAGCTTGCGATGGTCCCGTTTCTTGGCCTCCTCCAGCTGGAAGAGATGCTTTTCCAGATCATCCTTGGTAAGGAAGGCGGTGGCGTAGATGCGCTGCAGCATCGGGCGCTTCTCGTCCCCGCGCCAATAGGCGCCGGCCACGGAGAGCAGCTTGAAATGCTGGAGCTTGCCCGTGGAAGGCACATGCGGGCCGCGGCACAGATCCGAAAAGGAACCGTGCTTATAGAAGGTGACGGTATCATCGGTCCATTCTTCCATCATCTCGACCTTGTAGGGCTCGAGATGGGCCGGATCCTTGAAGTGCGCGATGGCGTCCGGGCGGGGCATCACCGAGCGCTCCACGGGGAAATCCTGTTTGGCCAATTCCTTCATCCTGGCTTCGATGGCGGGAAAGTCCTCGGGGCTGAACTTATGGATGGAATCGAAATCGTAGTAGAAACCGTTTTCGATCACGGGTCCGATAGTCAACAAGGTTCCCGGGAACAGCTCGGTGACGGCCATGGCCATGAGATGCGCCGTGGAATGGCGGATGATTTCCAACGCTTCCGGATTCTGATGGGTGAGGACGCGCAGGCGGCCATCCTGGCCGAGGGTCCGGGAAAGATCCATCAACTGATCATTGAAAACGGCGGCGATGGCGCTCTTGGCCAAACCGGGACCGATTTTCCTGACGACGTCGAGTATGGTGCTTCCGGATTCGACTTCCAATACGGAGTCGTTAGGCAAAGTGACTTTGATGCTGGACAAATGAAGCTCCCCGAAAGCCGGAAACGCAAGAAAATACTAAGAATCGGAAACGGTTCCAAAGCCCGGAGCAACCGCCGGGGAAACCGCGGGAAGATTGCGGGAGTATTCGAAAGGAAGCGAGAAGAAAGCGAACCTGGACGATGGCAGACTCGAACTGCCGACCCCTACCATGTCAAGGTAATACTCTAACCAGCTGAGCTAATCGTCCAGATTTCTCGCAAACCCGGATGACAAGTCCGGTCCCGAACGGGTCGGGGAAGGGAAAATTAGATCCGACCAAGGCTTCTGTCAATCGCATTCCGCCCGCGGAAGCCCGGTACCGCGAAAGCCCGCCCCCGGGGATTTAATAGATTTGCGGAAACCTTATGGGCAAAAGCGTATTCATCACGGGCACGGGAACGGACGTGGGCAAAACCGCCCTGAGCCTGGCGGTATTGCTTTGGGCCCGCGGGCGCGGCTTGCGCGCGACCTACCATAAGCCCGTGCAATGCGGCGCCTTCCCTTTCGGCAACCCGCGCCGGGAAGGCGGCGATGCGGAATGGATCGATGCCATGGGGGGAAACGGAATCCCCGCCCACGTAACCTATCGGCTACGCATGGCCGCATCCCCCCACCTGGCCGCGGAGCGCGAAGGCATGCGATTGGACCCGGACCGCATCCGTTCCGAGGCCGAGTCCCTGGCCGCGGGTTGCGATTTGCTGGTGATGGAAGGCGCGGGCGGCGCGGCGGTCCCGCTGGATCGCAAGGGTACCAGCCTGGCTGCCTTGGCGGCCGGCATGGGCATGCCTTGCCTGGTGGCATGCGCGCCGGGATTGGGCACCTTGCATCATACCCTCAGTACCTTGGCCTACCTGAAAGCCTCGCATGCGTCCGCCGCGGGATTCGCGATATGCCATCGGGAAGCGGCCGTGCCCGAACTATGCGCGGACAATATCGCGACCTTGGCCGCCCTCACGGGCCTGCCTTTCTTCGGGGCGCTGCCGTATTCCCCCGCCCTGGCGCGCGGGGAAGCGGCCCTGGACGACGCAAGCGCGGCATCCTGGCATGCGCCCTTGACCCCGTCGCTGGAGGCCTGGTGGAATCCTCCGATCAGGTGAATCCATTCACCCAGGCTTTGGCGGAACTGGCGCGCGAGGATCGCATGCGGACTCTGACGGCCTGGGAAGGCCTGCCTGGGAAATACATCCTGCGGGAAGGCCGCCGCTGCCTCAACCTTAGTTCGAACGATTATCTGGGGCTGGCCGATCATCCCCGCGTCAAGCAGGCGGGCGCGGATGCGGCTTTGCGATGGGGCGCGGGTGCGGGCGGATCGCGATTGCTGGGGGGCGGATTGCCCTTGCACCAGGAGCTGGAGCATGCGGTGGCGCGCATGCGGCCGCTGGGCAAAGCCTTGCTGTTCAATACCGGCTTCATGGCGAACCTGGGCATGATCCAAGCGCTGGCGCCCATGCTGGGGCCCGT
>JBDSWM010000191.1:0-8263 GCA_039926685.1 Fibrobacteria bacterium
CTGCCGGCGCGCCTGCAGGAACGCGCGGGCGCAACCGACCCCTTTACCGTCCCCTTAACCGCCTCGCCCGAAGCATGGACCTCCCATCTGCAGATCCGGCTGGCGCGCCGATGGGAAGACGGCGCATGGTCGATACTTCCTCTCACCGAAAGCGAGGAGCCCTGGCGCGGCGATTTGCGGGGAATGCGGTTGGTGTTTTCCGCGGGCTTTCCGCACGCTTCCGTCCCCGGCTGCAAGGCCGATTCCGCATTGAGCGCGCAAGTGCTGGGACCGGATCCCCATATCGATCGCTTATGGAAGATCCGCTTTTCCCTGCAAGGGCAGGATCTGATGGAGGCGCTGTCGCGCCTGGGCGACCCGGTGCGGTACTGGTACGCTTCCGCCCCCTGGAATCTGGATTATTACCAGACCGTATACGCGCGCGAACCTGGCTCGGTGGAAATGCCCTCGGCGGGCCGGGCCTTCACTTGGAAACTTTTGCTGGAACTGCGCCGCAAAGGCATCGGCACGGCCTTCCTGGTCCTGCATGCCGGTTTGTCATCCTATCTGGACGAGGAATTCGACGCGGGGCATCCGGCTTCGGTAGAGCCCTTCCGCCTGGAGGGGCCCGCGGCCGAAGCCATCAATGCCGCCAAAGCGCGGGGCGGCCGCGTGATTGCGGTGGGGACTACCGTGGTTCGAGCGCTGGAAAGCATAGCCGATGAGAGCGGCCGGGTGCATGCGGAGGCGGGCGCCACGCGTCTTCGCATCGTGCCCGGATACGCGCTGAAAAGCGTGGACGGATTGCTGACCGGATTCCATGAACCGTCCGCGAGCCATCTCGATTTGCTGACGGCTTTCCTGCCCCCGCAAAGATTGGAGTCCGTGTACGCCGCCGCCCTGGAAGGGAAGTATCTGTGGCATGAATTCGGGGACATGAATCTGATTCTGTGAGGGTTTGTTTTTACATTAACCCCATGCTCCAGGCGCTCCTGCTCGCTTCCTTGATTTCCGCGGCCCCGACCGGGACTCCATCCAAGCCATCAAAAGGCTCCGGAACCTACCCGGTTTTCGATTCCACCCGCGCTTTCCGCTATCTCAAGGAGCAATGCGCTTTGGGCCCCCGCGATCCGGAAGGCGAAGGGCATCGCCGCGCCATCCCCTATTTCACCGCGCATTTCAAGGGCTTGGGCCTGGCGGTCGCGCCGCAACCTTTCGTGCATAAGGACATGGCCACGGGGAAACCGATAGCGCTCACCAATTTCATCGTCACGGTCTCCGGCAGGGAGCCCAAGCGGCCGCCGGTGATTTTTTGCGCGCATTGGGATTCCCGCCCCCGGGCCGACCAGGAGGCCAGCGAGATGCTGAGCAGCCGCCCTATCTTAGGCGCCAATGACGGCGCCTCGGGAACGGCCATATTGATGGAGTTGGGCAACCTGTTCAAGAAAGCCGCTCCCTTGCAAACCGTTTTCCTGGCGCTTTTCGACGGCGAGGATTATGGCCGAGAAGGGAACATCGAGGAATACTTCCTGGGCGCGCGCTGGTTCGCGGAAAACCTCCCCGCGCCCAATCCGCAATACGTGCTGTTGTTGGATATGGTAGGCGACAAGGATCTGCACCTGCCCATGGAACAGAACTCCCTGAAACAAAGCCCGGACATCACCTTGGGGATTTGGGACCGGGCCCATTCCCTGGGCCTCGCGGCGTTCGAGCGCACGCCGGGTCCCTCCGTGCTGGACGATCATATGCCGATCCAGGCCAAAGGCATTCCCGCCATCGACATCATCGATTTCCAATATCCAGCCTGGCATACGCAAGGCGATACGCCGGACAAATGCTCCGCGCATAGCCTGGGTGTGGTAGGCAGACTGGTGGCCGATCTTGCCTTCCGGGGCCTTCACTAAATCCGGGCAGGTCCCGCCCAGACCTAGCCAGTCCGGTCGCCGCCAGTCCGCCGGATTGCTGACCGTAGCGGCCGGGCACGCGTGCGTATTCATCTTGACCGCCCTGGGAGCCTTGCCGCCCAAAACAACGCTGAAATTTCTCAGCCCTTTCCTCTTCCTTTACCCGCGCTTGCGCCCCGCCCACAGCGCCCGGCTGCGCGCTTGTTTCGCGGCCAGCCCGTTCCGGGGCCATTTGGATCCGGCGCGTTACTATGCCATGCGTTTGCGGCTTTTGCTGTCTGGATTGCGCGCGCATGTCCGGAGAACCGCGTCAGCCGGGTCCGCACAAGGCGCGAACCCCGAACCAGAAGGATGGGAAACCTATCTATCGGCGCTGGCCTCGGACCGGCCAATCGCCTTGATCGGGTTGCATGCGGGCCCGTGGGAAGAATTGCATCGCGTGCCGCCGGCCCGCGAAGGCAGGCCGTTCCTGATCCTGACCGCGCCGGCCTTCTCCCCTCCCTTGACCGCATTCATGGCCCAGGGCAGGGAAAGCGGGGGAAAAAACATCATTTGGATCGGAAGCGATGGCAAACGCGGTCTCGCCGCCGGGATCCGGGCGGTGCAAACCGGACGCGGCATACTCGCTTTGATGGCGGATCAGCATCCGGATCCAGGCGAAGAGGAATGGCTTTCCCTATGGGATCGCATCCTGGTTCCTTATCCTGCGCGCTTGCTTGGTTCGCTGGCGGCGCATGATTTCCTGTTTATGCCCGTTTCCATCCGCATAAGCGCGGAGGGAACCCCGCTCTACCGCTTCCACACCCCCTGGGACAGCCGGGACATCGCCGGTGAAAACGCCGATATCGGGAGCGTGGCATTGGCGGCCAAGGTACGCGATTTCCTGGAGACGGCCATCGCGGTCGCGCCGGATCAATGGAACTGGTCCTATCCGAAAATCCGCCCCGCCCTATCCTAGGGGTAGGGCGGCTACAGCCATAGGGCCGCGCCAACCGCCTTAGCGATAATCCGCCGGCAGCAAGGCTTCATCCCCGCCATGCTTCTTGAAGGCCTTGAAATAATCCTTGGCCTCCTTCTTCTGGTATTTCTTGTCGGCCACGACGCCGGCATAATAATACGGGAAGGCCTCTTCGGGGCAAATCGAGATGGCATAGTTGCTGTTGGACCGGCTGGTTTCATAGTTGCCGGCGGCGAAGTTGATTTTCGCCGATCCGATCAGCAGCTCGCAAGAGCTGGGATTGCCTTCCAGCGCCTTCTTGGCCAATGACAGCGCCTCCGGCTTGTGGTTCTGGGCGAGCAGCACGTCGCCCATGGCCATCACCGCCGTGGCGTTGCCCGGCTGCAATTCCAGGGCCCGGCGGGCGCGCTTCTCGGCTTCCGTCGGCTTGCGCATCTTCAACAGCACCTTGGCCCACAGGCTCAAGGCTTCCGGGGTCTCATCGGCCGCCACTGACTTCTGCAGAAAGTTTTCCGCCGCCTCGTACTTCTTCTCCGATTCGAAGGACATGGCCAGTCCCAGGTATCCCTTGGCCTGCCAGTTGACATTTGCATGTTGGGACAATTCCTTGAAATAGTTCTTGGCGTCGCTGGTGCTGCCGTCCCGCAACAGGCATAGGCCGATGTGGTATACGGCGTCCATATAGTCCGGATTGTATTTCAGGGCCAGATCGAAATCGCGTTTGGCCTTGGAATAGTTCCGCTCGTAGTAATAGCTGAGGCCGCGGTAATGATAGTAGGCCGCATTGTACTTGTTGGCGCGGATCAAGAGCTCCAGCACGTCGCGCGCCTTTTCCGTCTCGCGGGTTTCCAGGCGGGCCTTGGCCAGGGCGAACTGTACGGTGGAGTCCTCCCTGAACTCGGACCCGTCGATGGTGCGGATGGCTTCCCGCGAGTTGCCCTTGTTGATTTGCAGCTCCGCCAGCTTGGCGAGCACGGGTGCGGAAGGATCCTTGGCGAATACGGCATTGAACTCGGCCAAGGCGGCCTCATTCTTGCCCTGCTTCATGAGGCAATCCCCGTAGATGAGGCGGCCGGAAGAGGAAAGGTTCGCGCGCACAGGCTCCAACAGGCGGGCCGCGCTGGCGAACTCGTCCTTGTTGTATTGCATACGGGCCAGCGCTTCGGCATAATCCGGGTTGGCCGGCGCCAGCAACTGCGCCTTCTTGAAATCGTCCTCCGCAACGCCGGGTTGGCCCCGATCCATGGCGATCTGCCCCAGCCAATAGAAGGCCAGGTGATTGCGGGGATCCTTTTTGACCATCTCGGAAAGGATTTCTTCGGCCTTATCGCTATTGCCTTGCTCCTTGTAGATGCGGGCCAGGCTGGTCATCACGCGCGGGCTTTTTTCTCCCAGATCCACGGCGCGCTGCAGGGCGCGCTTGGCCTCATCGATGTTCTTGGTCTCGATCAGGGCATAGCCGTAATTGGCCCATACGCCCTTTTCTGCGCTTTTTGCGGCCGTGACCTTGGAGTATAAGGCGACCGCATCGCGATACTTGCGCTCGTTGAAGCGTATGTCAGCCAGCGCAGAAGCGGCCTCATAGTTGGAAGAATCCAGCCGTACGACGTCGGAATAGGCTCCGGGCAATTCGTCCCCTGCGCCCACTTCTTTGGACATTTGCATCTTGGCGATGGCGATGGGCAGGCTTTGCGGTTGCGCTTTGAATGCCTTCTTATAGGCCTGCAGGGAAGCCGCATACCGCTTCTCGGCGCGGTAGGCATCGCCCAGGAAACGCCAAGCCGTGCCGCTGTCGGGATACTTGGCCAGGCCGACTTCCAGCATGCGGATGGCCTTGGCGTATTCCTTGCGGCCCGCCAGGATCATGCCGTAGTTCATGTTCGAAGCAGGATGTCCCGGGATCTTCTTGAGGATCATCTCGTACTGGGACTCGGCCTTCTTGACTTCGCCCTTGCCGCGGTACAGCTCCGCCAATTCCACGCGGTAATCGTAATTGCCGGGTTCGGCCGCGATCAGGCGTTCCAGGATGGCCCGGGTGCCGTCGGCATCGTTGGTCTTCTTGTACAGAGTGTACAATTCGGCCAGCACCTTGATGTCCTTGGTCTTGGCGTAATAGTCCTCATAAACCTTGATGGCGCGCTCCGGTTCCTTGTTCTGGATATAGGATTGCCCCAGCAGGCTGAGCACATCCGGCCGGTTCACGTCTGCATGATCCAGATTGTTGATGGCGCCCTGCCAATCCTTCTCGTCGAACTCGATCTTTCCGAGGTAGTAGAAGGCCTCTTCCTTCGGGCTGTTGCGCACATAGGTTTCCAGGATTTCCTTGGCCTTGGCGCGGTTCTTGGTCTCGTAGAACAGGATGGCCAGGGGCAGGGATTGCTTCGCCTCGTCGGGGAATTTCCGGATCAGGACCGGGCCCAGATTGGCGGCGCGATCCTTTTGGCCCAGCTTGAAATAGCCGTCCAGCAGCAAGAAGGACATTTCCGCGTTCAAGTCCTCCTTGAGGTTGGGGCGCTCCAGGATTTTGACCGCTTCAGAGGGGTTCTTCAGATCCGACTCCAGGCGGGCCAGCGAGTACGCGTAATTCTTGTCGCCGGGCCGCAACGCGAACAGGAAACGCAGCCGCTCGCGCGCCAGCCCCTTGTTCTTCTCGTTCAGGTACACGTTGTACAAGGCGGAATTGATGGCTTCGTCGTTCTTGAGGCTCTTGTCGGCGATCAGCAAGGGAGCCTTGGCTTTCGCCACCTGGCCGGAAGAATACAGCAGCAGGCCGAACTCCTTCTGGTAATTGGGGTTCATGCCGTTCAAGGCCACGGCCTTGGTCAGCAGATCCAGGGTCTTGTCCTTGTTGCCGATTTTCTTGTTGGCCATGGCGGCGCGGAAGGCGAGCTCGCCGTTCTTGGGCGACAGGTTGGACAGGTGCTCCAGAGCATCGGCCAGCTTGGCGTCGTTCTTGGTCTGGGTGTATAGATCCACCAACAGAGACCAGGGCCGCGCTTGTTCGGGCTCCAATGTCACCCAATGTTGCAGGTGATCGGCCGCATCCGAGGTCTTACCCAGGGCGACGGCTATTTCGGACGCGTTGCGCACGGCGGGCAGATTGTTGTGATCCTTTTCCAGGATCTCCGCGAACAGATCCAAGGCCTTCTGGGTCTTGCCCAAGGTCAGGGCATAGTCGTATTTGAGGCCGCCGTCGTCCGGGAAGGCCTCATAGCCCTGCTTCAACAGCGCGGCGCGGTAAGGCGAATCGTGCTCCTTGGCGTATTTATACGCTTTGTCGAACAAATCGCGATCCTTCCTGTCGAAACGCACGGCGTCGAAGTAAGCCTCATTGGCGGGGACGGGCTTCTTCATGGAGGCGTACAGATCCGCCAGCGGTTCGGCCAGGCTCTTGTCCTGCTTGGCCTGTTCCTTCATGAAAGGCAGGAAAGGGACCATCTTGCCCAAAGCGCCCTTCTTATAATACGACTTGACGAGGATGACCTTGCCGCGGGTATAAGTGGGATGCGACTTAACCAGGCGCTCAATGCCCGCTATGTTGCCGGACCGGACATAATCCAGCTCTGCCAATTGGAAGGCGTAAGCGGGATCGGGTTTCTTCTGGCGCGTAAGGCGGACCAGCGCGTCCATCAGGCTGGCCGTATCCTTCTCCTGATCGGCCAGGCGATGCATGGACTTGAGAGCCGTCTCGTCATCGACGTTGCGGGCCACCCATTCGCCGTATTCCTGCAAGGCGCCCTTGAAGTCCTTGGCCTTTTCCTTTTCCACGGCCAGGATGAACTGGTAGCTCTTGTATTTCGGATCCACGTTCACGATTTTCCCGATCGTGGCCACATAGGCCTTCTGGTTGCCTTCCTGCTTATAGATTCCGGCCAGGGTTTCCAGTATGGCCAGGTTGTTGGGATCAGAGACGAGGCGGGCCTCATACAGTCCCCGCGCTTTGGCGGTCTGGCCGGTTTTCATGTAGGCGTCCGCGTACATGGGATCGGTGGAACCCAGGTTGGGATCTCCCTGCAGCTGCCAGTCGAATTCCTTGGCGGCGTTGGCATAATCGACGTTCAGATAATAGGACTGGCCCAGCTTCTTGCGTTCTTCCACGCTCGGGGAGTTCTGCGCCAGGGTCTTGAACAATGCCAGGTTCGCCTTGATCTCCGCTTTGCTGTCCACGCTGCGCGAATAGGCGCGCGCATAGGTGAGATTGCCCGGATCCAATTGGTAGGCGCGCCCGAATTTTTCGAAAGACTCCTTGTCCTTCCTTAGCTTCACCTCGGTTTCGCCCAAGCGGAACCAGAGCTTGGCGTTGGCCGGAGAGCCCTTGACCGCATTGGCAAATGAGGCTTCCGCTTCTTCGTAGCTGCCTTTCTCGAAATACAGGTTGCCCAGCTCCAGATCATAGCGGGCGCGGGTGGCCGGTTCCAGTTGCACCAGCTTTTCCAGGACCAGGATATGCGTGTCTTCCTGGCCCGGGCGCTTGGCCACGAGCGGCAGCAGGAAGCGCCAGCCGTTCGGATCCTTGGGGCTGCGGGCCAGCCATTCACGGGTATGCTCGATGGCCGAGGCGGTATCCTTCACCGCCAGATCCAATTGCGCCAGGCGCATGGAATACTTCTTTCCATCGGGATCCACGGTCATCAATCCGATCAAGGCGCTCCGCATCTTCTCTGGCGGCTTGTTGGTGGCCGCATAGGCGTTGACCTGGATTTCCCGCACCTGGCGATCCTTGTCGTCCTTGAGGAGATAGGCCTCGGCCAATTTCCCCGCGACTTCATAGTTTTTCGCCTCGTTCAGGGACAGCACGGCGTCGCGGTTTCCATCCAGGATTTTCGGATTCTTGGCATAGGCTTCCGAGAAGAGCTTGGCGGCCATCAGGTTGTTCTTCTTCTTGGCATAGCCGCGCGCGACCAGGGCCTGCAATTCGGGCTTGGCGCCCGGCTGGAAAGCGAACCTCTCCAAGGCCGGGAAGTTGGCCATCACCTGCTCATCGCTGACGACGGTCTGGGGCAGCAGGGCCAGGTATTCCGGGTTGGTGGGCTGATTGCGCAGGGCCTTGCTGGCGAACACGTAGGCGCGTTCGCGGTCATTCTCGGCGAGGTAGGACTTGGCCAACAGGAATTGCGCCTCGTTGGCGGTGGGATCGTTCTTGTCGATGCCGAGCAGAATCTCGCGCAGGTCCTGGCCGCGGTTCTTGGCCGTATAGAGGGCGATCAGCTTGGACTGGACGGCCTTGTTCCTGGGCTCCAGCGCAAGGGCCTTCTGGTACATATCGGCCGCCTTGTCCGGCTGCTTCTGATCTTCATAGAGCCGGGCCAACTGCAGGGAATATTCCTTGCGTGCCGGATAGAAGCGGACCAGCTGCTCCAGATCCTCGCTCATGCGCGCCTTGTTGCCCAGCTGGGTATGCACGGCAAGGGCTTGTTCCCAT
>JBDSWM010000192.1:0-6736 GCA_039926685.1 Fibrobacteria bacterium
AATCGCATGCGGGTCTTTGGACCATCTCATCAGGTCTTTTCAGAATTGGAATCGCAGCCGACGTGAATCCGCCTAAACGTTACTTCCGCCGTACCCTGTTCTCGGAGCGGAATCCGTCCCTCGGGAAGCATTCCGCCGGAAAGCCTTCCCTTCCGCCGGATGATGCGGCCCCCATGGGCGAAAAGCTGGAACATTTTTACCGCAGCCGCAAGGAGGCGGGCGATTTGCAGACTACGGAGATCCCCATCTCCATGCTGATGGCCATGGATAAACTGTCCCGATTCCCGGGGCAACCAGACGCGGCCGGGGAGCACGGACGGACCTCGCAGCTGCAGGTGCCCGATTCCGGACGCATGAGCCATTCCACCGTGCGCGATCTGAGCGGGCACCTAAAACGCGTGGCCGCCTATGCCCAACTGCTCGCCCTCAAGTACGGCATGTCCGAGCAGGAAGCCAACTTCATCAAACAAATCGCGCCCATCCACGATATCGGTAAATGGGCTATCCCCGAGTCCATCCTGCAAAAGCCCAGCGCCCTGACGCCGGATGAATGGGAAATCATGAAAACCCATACCCAGATGGGTTTCGAGATGCTGAAGGATTCCAAGCTGGACGTGCTGAGGATGGGGGCCCTGGTGGCGATGCAGCATCAGGAGAAATACGACGGCACCGGTTATCCCAACGGCCTGAAAGGCGAAGAGATCCATTTGTACAGCCGCATCACCACGGTGGCGGATGTCTTTGACGCCTTGGGCAGCGAACGTTCCTACAAGCAGGCCTGGGCGGTGGAGGACATCATCCGATACTTCGCGGAAGGCCGCGGCACCCACTTCGATCCGCGACTGGTGGATTTGCTGCTGTTCCATCTGGAGGATTTCCTGGCCATCCGCCAGGATTTCCCCATGGCCGAAACCGGCGAAGCCGGCTGACCGCCGATCCTAAGCGGATTGGATCAAACCTTCTACCTGGCTTATCAAAGCATTGAGCCGGAACGGCTTTTGCAAGAAAGCCACGCCCGGCATTTCCAGGGATTTGTGGATGGCGGCATTGTTGGATCCCGTATATCCGGACATGAAAATCACTTTGAGCTCGGGATGGGCCTTGCGCAAGTGGACCACCAATTCGGAACCGCTCATGTGCGGCATCACCACGTCCGTGAGCACCAAGTCGACGGGTTTGCCGTTGCGCTTGAGAACATCGATGGCCTCAAGGCCCTGGCTGGCTTCCAGAACCTGGTACCCTTTGATCTCCAGCAACTCCCGAATCAGGCCGCGCAGCATATCCTCGTCTTCGACGAGCAGGATGGTCTTCATTTCCGCTTAAGATACCCGCTATATAGGTTTTAGCAAACGTAAATATTTCCCGTCACGGGCGTAATCCCTTACAATTTATGCGAAAGTGGGGAATTGGGGGCCTACGGCAAGAGTCGGGGCTATTCCAATAGCAGTTTTTTGAATTCCATCGAGGTGTCCGCCGAGGCCTCGGCGCGGAACCGCACCGTGCCCACCACCCGCCCCGATTCCGTTTCCACGCTCACCTCCCAGCGGCCGGGAGCCAGATTCCGCTTGTATGTGTAGCCCCGGAACCCGTCCTTGCGCCCTCCGCTGACGGGGAAGCCGATGCGGGAGGTTTCCACCCATTGCTTTTTGTAAGGATCGTCATACATCCATCTATGATAGAGCATGCAACGGATCCCCGTGGGCAGGAACACGGAGGTGAAACAGAAGACTTTTTCCCCATTGCGCTGGCGCACCACGGGTTCGGACCGCCGCCAGGCCTGATAGAAAGGCATGGTTTGCATTTCCGCCCGGTAGACGCCTTCCTCATGGGTGAGGTTGCGGCACATGACGAGGTTTTTCTTGACCAATGGCACCGGGGGGATGGCATTCGCCAGGTACAGCAGGATCAACACCCCGGCGGCCGCGAAGCTGGGCCATAAGGAACCGCGGGCATTGGCGGAGAAGGCCTTGAGAGCGCACACCATACCCAACCCCAGGGCGGTGCTGAGGAAGAACCAAAGAGGGTGCAGGCTATGGAAAAGGTGGGGCAAGGCGAAATTGGAAAAGAGGATGGCGCAAACGCCGAACAAGGTCCAGGTGAGGGTGAAGCGATGGTAATGGCTTTCCAGGAACTCGTTCAGGATCAGCAGGGCCAGCAAGGCCGACACCAACAGGAAGCCGGGCAGGTAACTGGAGCTGAGGAAGTAGAAGATCACCAGGGCGCTGAATATGCTCCCGAACAGGAATTGCAAGGCGAAGGCGGGTCCGTCGGCGCGCACCCAGCCCATGAGATTCGCGGGGGCGGAGACAGCGTCGGGATTGGCCGCATTGGCGGGATTGTCAGGTAGCCCACCGGAAGCGTCCGCCCGCGGCTCCGCATGGCGCCCATGCATGAAGCCGCGGCGGCCCATGACGATCAAAATGCATCCCGCGGCCAGCAAATATCCCAGCAGGATGAACAAATCCAAGGCCTGGATGGAACGGCCGAGTGTGACCGCATCCCAGAGGAAGCCGCCGATGAAGGCGGTCGCGGGGAAGGCCGTCTTGGCGCGCCGGTAGAATGGGGATAAGGTTATTGGATGGCCCCGGGGTGAAAGGGTACGGGAAAAATTTATAACTTTCCGGACGGATGCGGCAGCGCGCCTGACCTGGCGTTGCTCGCAGCAGGATTCCCATGTCGCTTAAACCCTACTACATCATCGCGGGAACGGATCCCAAACCCCAGTTCCTGCTCAAGGACCCTGGCGGCAGGGAATACGGCGTGGTGGAGCATTATGAAACCGACCGCATGCGTTCGGGCGGACATATCCTGCTTGAATTCCTCACCCAGGATCCCGCCATCAAGGCTCGCCCGATGATCTGGGTGGATCTGGAAAAATGGACCGTGCTGGCCGGTCATGGGAAGAACCTCCCCGACGCGGATTTCGAGCCCGGTCTGGATGCCTATCTCCAGGTTTTCCCCGAATCCGAACGGGAGCTCCGCCGTGAGCGGGCCCGGCAGGCCCTGCGCTATGAACTGATACGGCTCGCCGAGCAAGGCTATAGCGTCGCCTATCAGGAAATGTTCCCGGGCGAACTGACGAAAGAGGATTTCCCCGCCGTGCGCGTGGCCGGCGAGAATTTCCTGGTGGACGATCAATACCTCATCCAGCCCGGGGACTTCCGCAACCAGGTGACTTTGGTATTCGTGGAGGATCGCAAGGACGGAAGGCAGCCCGCCGCCACCGCCTTGCTATGCAATTGGCTGTTCGGCGAGGGGTTCGAGATCCTGGAATCCCGCTTCAGCGATTCCCAATCGCAGCGCGCCGTGCAGGCCTTGGTGGAGAATCCCGAGCTGGAAAAGATTTACCGGGAGCGGCTTACCAAGATGCGCCGGGAAGGCGTGATCCTGGGCGTCAAGCCGAAAGCCTACGCGGCGCGTACCGGGGGACAGCGGCCGTCCGATCAGATAAACCCGGAAGGAGGCACGCGATGACCCGCATGGATCCACGCCTGCAAGCGTTTACCGAGCTGGTGGCGATGAAATACCAGCTGTACAACGGGCTGTTCCTGGGCCTGCCCTTCGAGGATCTGGCCGATACCGGCGTGCAATTGCCGCTATTCGCCAAGGCTTGCCGGGAGAAGTTGGTGGCGGGGAAATCCCCCACTGAAATCGTGGAGCAATTCTTCAAGGAACGCCCCGGCAAAACCGGCCAGGAAGCCAAAGTCAAAATCCTGTTCAAGTTCCTGCAATTGGTAGAGCGCCAGGTGGTGCTTTTCGATGCCTTGGAAGACGCCGCCTTTTCCGCCGTTAATGATCTTGCCGGGCCCGGAAGCCTTTCGCATTTCCTGGGACGCGTGCGGGATCAACACAAGCGGGAAGAACTGGAAAAGGAATTGGAGGAATACCGGATCCGCATCGTGCTCACCGCGCATCCCACGCAATTTTATCCCGATTCGATCCTGGGCATCATCACCGATCTGAACGAGGCCATCGGCGGGAACCGGTTGCCGGTCATCAACGATCTGCTCCTGCAAATGGGCAAGACCCGCTTCCAGAACCGCCAACGGCCCACGCCGCTGGAAGAGGCCCGCAGCCTGATCTGGTACCTGGAGCATATCTTCTACCGCACCTTGCCCGCCATTTCCGACCGGTTGGTCTCTGCCCTGAGCGAGGATCGCCAGGATCCCTTCCTGCACAAGCCCAAGGTGGAACTGGGTTTCTGGCCCGGAGGCGATCGCGACGGCAACCCCTACGTTACCTCAGACATCACCCTCAAGGTGGCGGAGGCCCTGAAGACCAGCGTGCTCAACCTTTACCTGCAGGACATGGAAAAACTGCTGGGCCGCCTCACTTTCGACGGCGTCATCCAGCCCCTGCACAATATCCGCGACCGGCTCCAGGAAACCCTGGCCCAGCGCCCTGGCGGTTATGCTTCCCCGGAGGATCTAATCCGCGATCTGAAGCCGCTCCGGAAGGAGCTCCAGGAATCCCATCAGGGCCTTTTCATCGACCGGTTGGACGGCTTCATCCACAAGGTGGTCGCCTTCGGCTTCCATTTCGCGGCGCTGGATCTGCGCCAGGACAGCCGCATCCATACCGCCGCCCTGGCTGAAATCCTGGGCAGCCTGGCGCAACGGGCCAAGGGCCCGGCGGAATTGCGCGCGGAGATGCAAGGCTACGGCTCGCTTTCCCCGGAGGCCAAGCAGGCCTTCCTGGAAAAATGCCTGCGCATCCCGGACCTCAAGGTCGATATCGGGGCGCTGGAAATCGAGCCTTTATCGCTGGACACGGTGGCCTCCCTCTCCATCGTCCGCGCCATCCAGAAATCCAACGGCGAGCGGAGCCTTACCCGTTATATCATCAGCAATTCCAATTCCGCGCTCAACGTGCTGGAGCTCATGGTCCTGGCCCGCCTGGCGGGATGCAAGGCCGGCCAGATCCCGCTCGACGTGGTCCCGCTCTTCGAGACCATCGACGATTTGAAGAATGCGGAAGGCATCATGCGCAAGCTGTATTCCCTGCCCGCCTATGCGGAGCACCTGGCCCGCCGCGGCCGGGCGCAGACCATCATGCTCGGGTTCTCGGACGGCACCAAGGACGGCGGCTACATCACCGCCAACTGGTCCATCCATAAGGCCAAGCGCGATCTCACGCGGGTGTCCCGCGAGGCCGGGGTGCGCGTGACCTTTTTCGACGGACGCGGCGGCCCGCCCGCGCGCGGAGGCGGCAATACCCACAAATTCTACCGCTCCCTGGGCGCGGACATCGAGCATGGCGAGATCCAACTGACCATCCAGGGCCAGACCATCAGTTCCAATTTCGGCACGCCGGAAGCGGCCCAGTTCAACGTCGAGCAACTTCTCACCGCCGGCCTGGAAGACAAACTGTTCCCGCCCGAAGCGCCCGATCTGGCCCCTGAAGACATAAAGCTGCTGGATCGGTTATCCGAACATAGCCGCGAGGCCTATCTCCGCTTCCGCCAGGATCCACTGTTCCTCCCCTATCTCGAGGAGATGACCCCGCTCAGCTATTACGGCATGCTCAACATCGCCAGCCGCCCCACCAGGCGCAAATCCGCCTCGCTCCGCTTCGAGGATTTGCGCGCCATCCCTTTCGTGGGCGCATGGAGCCAGATGAAGCAGAACATACCGGGCTTCTACGGCGTCGGCGTCGCCATCACTAAGCTCACCGCCAAAGGCGGCATGCGCCGCCTGGAGGATCTGTACCGATCTTCCTTGTTCTTCCGCACCTTGGTGGAAAACGCCATGATGAGCCTTTCGAAATCCTATTTCCCGCTGACGCGCTACCTGGAAAAGGATCGCAAATACTCCGGCTTCTGGCGCCGCATCTTCAAGGAAGCCACCGAAGCTAAAAGATTGCTCAAGGATGTCACCGGCCAAGTGAAGATGTTGGAAAACAACCTGGCTTTGCGCGAATCCATCCATCTCCGGGAAAGCATCATCCTGCCGCTCCTGGTGATCCAGCAATACGCCATGGGGATGGTGAAGGCGGTGCGCAAGAATCCCGACTCCTTCCCTAAAGGCGCCTTGGACATCTATGCCAAGATGGTGGTGAAATCCATGGCTGCGAACATCAATGCGGCCAGGAACTCCGCATGAGCTTCCGGCCCCTTCCTCTCTTCCGTTAGAAGCGGAGACCCACCTTCACCGCGTAGTAGGGCAATTCCACGTAATGCCCGTGCATGGCCGCGCGGGACTCCTCCGCTTCCGCCTTGGTTTCCAGCCCCAGGAATTCGGAATAGGAACGTTTCGAATCCGTTCCCAACGGCACCGCCATGAAGGAGAGGTCCACGCGGTTCTTGAGCACCACGCCGATTTCCCCAGTCAATCCGCCATGCCCGCCGACGGTGACATCGTAGAACCCGCCCACGCCGCCCTTATACTGGATGTCCGCGCTGGGTTTCCCGTAGTACATGTCCACGGAAAACTTGGGAACGGGCAGCAACACCTGGAACCCGTAGAAGCCCACGGTTCCCGCGATGCGGGTGTTCTCATCGGGATCACCGAAGATATGGCTGTACCAGAGATCCGAAATCGGCACATTGAAGGTGGAAAGGGAAATAGGGATGCGGTTGAAGACATATCCAATGCCGAAACCCCAATAATTCTGCTGGCTGTGGGGGACGGATGCGGCGCTGTCAACGGCCTTTGCGACCTTATCCGTAACGTCCGCGTCGACGGTTTCCTTGACGGGGGCTTCCCTCTCCGCCGGCCCGATAGCAGACCCCGGGTTC
>JBDSWM010000193.1:0-8074 GCA_039926685.1 Fibrobacteria bacterium
AGGATTCCCGTGGGCGGAGAGCCGACCAGGATTAACTGGTATTGCTTGACCAAGGCATGATGGAGGCCCGCGGACCCGGATTCCATGGATTCTACCGCGATTTTCCGGGTTTGGCAGAACTTCTCCACCAAACGGAGCAATGGCGCGGGACTGTTGATGTGCAGGATTTTCCGGATTGCCGGGGGAGGGGGATCGGCGATGCTCACGGCCCAATTAAATCATTGCCGGAATTCAAAAGTCAACATCGTACAGTATGTAACATTCGATTTCACAAAGCGTAACTAATGTAAAACGTCATTAAAATCACGACAAATAATATTCCGAAATGGATTCCCGCCGTATGCTATAATCCGAATGCTGTATGCGCGAAGATCAGTTGAAATCCATCGTGAGCGAGAATCTCGACAAGCTCATGTCCGGCTGCATCCGCGGCGTGTACCCGTTCGCGTTCTCCGGATCCCCCGCGCCCAGGCAGGAATACCGCGTGGATGCGGCGGTGGTCAACAACCAATTGGTGTTTTCCCACGCTACGCAAATCCTGTCCTTTCTGATCATGGACTTGAACGTGATTCTTCTGGCCGCGCAGAAGCTTTTCCCGAAATTACCCAGGAATGAGAGCCTTAAGCTGGTGGTTTCCGCGCACAATGAAATCCTGAATTCGGCGAGCTCCAAGCTGGGCATGATCCTGGCGAGGACGCAAGGCAAAAACGATGTAATCGTAACGCCGCCTTTGATAGTCAACCAGACGGGGGAGAATAGCATGCTGCTAAGATCGAGTGAATGCCTGTTCTGGAATTTCCGGGCCGATGCCATTTCCTTCGATATCATCGTTTCCATCCAGATGGTCTGAGAAACAGGGTTTCCATGGTTTCCCCAGTGAATGAAGAGTTGACCGAAAGCTACCTCCGCGAAGTCCTGGCCGATTTCGAGGTCTGCGCCCGTCGCGCGCTGGAACGCATGCTGCGGGCGCCTACCCGCTGTCCGCGGGATTTCCGCTATCTGGCGGAAGCGCCCACCATTCCGTTGACATGCGGCATACGGACCGGAAACGGGCTGTTCGAAGCGGCCCTGTTCCTGGAAGTGGACCGGAGGGATTATGCCGGGTTGCTGCCGGGCGTTAAGATCGACGGGGAGATCCTCGATACCATCGGGGAAATCGCCAACGTGATGGCGGGAAGTTTCCTGGGGCAGCGGTCCTTCAAAAAGCATTTCGGCCCCATGCTGCCCACTCCGCCGGTTTTCTCCTTCCAGGGAAGCAGCCTGGGAAAGGCTTCCTGCATCCAGGGCGTAATCGTGATAGGTTCCGCGAAATTGTCCGCGGGATTCATGGTCCATTCCATTCAAAGGGACGAGTTGATATGAAGAAGTCGGTCGTAATAGTCGATGATTCGAAATTCATGGTGACCATGCTGCAGGATTTCTTCCAGGACGTCATGGGCTATGAGGTGCTGGCCACAGGATGCAACGGCATCCAGGCCGTGGATCTGTATCGCAAGCATAAGCCCGACTTGATGACCCTGGATCTGACCATGCCCATCAAGGACGGGCAAACCGCCCTGGCTGAAATCCTGGCAGAGCATCCGGCGGCCCGGATCATGGTCATATCCGCCTTGGACGGCTCCTCCATGCTCGAATGCGTCAAGATAGGCGCCAAAGCCTACATAGAAAAGCCCCTCCAGCTGGACGACGAGGATTATCGCAAGGATTTCCAGGAAACCCTGGAAGAAGCGTTCTCGCAAGGATGATTTCCCTGGTCAAGTGGAACGATGCGGATCGTCCCCCCTCATGAAGTTCGGCATCCAGGCCAAGCTGTTCATGAGCTTCAGCTCCCTGCTGGCCATGGCCCTGGCCATGGTGTTCCTCAGCCTGATGGCGCTCGACTCGCGCAGGGCCGCCAAAGATCTGGATAAGACAGAACACAATATCCGCGGCATGATCGTCAACAAGGGAAGGCAATTGGTGCTCAACGGCAGCATAGCCATGCGGTCCCTGGCCGAGGAAAACTCCATCAGCACCATCCGGGAAATCATCGCGAGCACGGTGGACGGGGACTCGGACATCGTTTACGGAGTGTTCATGGACCCGGAAAGCAAACCCTGGGCCGTGAGGGATCGCCAAGGGTTTTACCAGGATATCGATCTGCGCAATCCCTTGCGGGATTCCATGAGCCTTTGGGCGGCGGCCGGCCAAAGCTTGCAGCAGCGGAGCCGGGTCGATGACGGGACCGAAATCCTGGAATTCGCCATCCCGGTGCGCAATGGGGAGGATCGATTGGGGACCATCCGGTTCGGGCTGACCACCAAGTCCATGCATGAGGCCTTCAAGAGCGAGGAGGAACATTCGCGTGAGGTGCGCGGGCAGACCACCTTGCTTTTCCTGCTGGTCGCCGTGTTCGCTTTCCTGATCGCTTTGGGCGCGTCCACCTTCGTGGCCGCGAGGATGACCCGCCCCATCACCATCCTGAATGAATCCGCCAGCCGGATTGCGGGCGGGGATTATGAAGAGCAGGTCCCGGTGGTGGGGAAGGACGAGATAGGCGTCCTGGCCCATTCCTTCGAATCGATGCGCCTTAAGATCAAGGACTACATGCACAATCTGCAGGCCTTGGTCGAAATGAAGGTCAGGCAGATCCGCGACATCCTGGAGAACATCGAGCAGGGATTGTTCACCTTCAACTTGGACTTGACGGTCAATGAAGACGCCTCCAGGAAGGCCGCGGAGGTATTGGGGTTGCCTAATTTGGCGGGACTCACCTTGACCGATCTCCTCCGGCTCACGCCCCGGCAGGAGGATTTGTTCCGGGATTGGATCGATATAGTCCGGATTGCGCCCAAGACGCAGCGATGGCGCAAATTATCCCGTCTGGCGCCCTTGCAGGAGATTCGGATCGAAAACGGAAACGGGGACGAAGCGCGCTACGTGGTGCTGGAATACCAGAAAATCCTGGATAAGCACGGTGGCATTTCCAGAATCATGGTATTGGCCCGCGACGTGACCGAAACGCGCAAGACAGAGCGCCGGTTGCAGGAGGAGAGGATCCTGCATGAGAAAACGGTGAAGACGGTGCTGGGGATTTCCAGCCATCCCCCCGAGACGATAACCCAATTCGCGCGGGACACGGAGGAACGGATGCAGGCCATGGGGAAAGGCCTGGATGCCATTTCCATGGCCCCGGAGGGAGAGCGCCATGCCTTGGCGGTCGCCATCTTCAAGGATTGCCATACCATCAAGGGGAATGCCGGCGCCTTCGGGTTCGACGCCTTGGCGGTGGCGGCGGAGCATATGGAAGCCCTGTTGCAGGCTTCCATCTCGGAACCGGGAGACTGGGAAAAGCGCGCGCAACCGGCGCAAAAGCTGTTGGAAACCATGATCCGGGAATCCGGCGACATCGATGAGGTTTTTCTCATATTGGCGGGAAAATCGGGGGAGACCACGGTCAGGCTCGCGGAAAGCAAGGTCGCTAGAATCAGGCAAATGGCGGAAGCGATCGGGGATCGATCCCTGGACCCGGAACTTGCTTCCCTGGTCGCGAGCTGCCGGCGGATTTCCCATCGCAGCTTCCTTTCCTTGAGCACCAAGTACAGGGATCTGGTGGAAAACGCCGCTTCAAAAGCGGGCAAACAAGTGGAATTCCTGGTCAGCCCTCCGGAGCTGGAAATGGATCACCAGACCCTCGCCAGGATAGACGAGGCTTTGGTGCATTTGTTCAGGAACGCGGTGGCCCATGGCATCGAGAGTCCCGCGGAAGGCGCGCGGGGGAAAAAGGGGAAAGGTAAAATCGAATTCAATTGCTCCGTGGGCCGGGATGGCTCGCATGTTTTTTCCATCGAGGATAACGGGCCCGGCATCGACGTGGCCTTGCTATCGGCCAAGGCCGTGAAGAATGGCCTCATCTCCGAAACAGCCCTTGCCGCCATGAGCGATCAGGAGAAGCTGGGGCTGGTTTTCTCGCCCGGGCTCAGCACGTCTTCGGTGTCCGATTCGCTTTCCGGAAGGGGGCTCGGCATGGCGATAGCGGCCGATTGCGTGCGCGCTTCCGGAGGGAAAATCATCCTGGAGTCCTGGCCGGGACAAGGGACCCGATTCACCATCTTGACTCCCGTATAAGGCAATTCCCTACACATGCCGCCTCAATATCGGAATAGACGGGCATTTGCCCGGAAGTGTATAATGGGTTCCGATGGGACCTTTCCGGCTATTATCGATTTTGCTCCTTATCAGCATGGCCGCGCCCCGCTGCGAGGAGCCGTTGCTCATCTGCATTCCCGGGGGACAGGTGCCAGGCCGCATCGATTCCGTGCTCGGGTCGGCGATTTCCCCCCGCCGTTTGATCTCCTTCCAGCGCGTCAAGGATCTGGACGAGGTCATTCCCGCCTATCCCGGCGCTCCCGTGATCGGCTCCTCCGCCTATGTCCGGTATTTGCCGGGATATACCATCCTGCTGCGCGGGAAAAAGGGCCAGATCAAACAGAAGAAATACCTGATCATAACCGGCAACCGCGGCCTTACGCTCGCCAATGCGGCGAATTCCAAAATCGGAGTCTTGGATTTCCTCGGTCGCGAGAAAATGCCGGTTTTCGTCAAGGACGCTTTCGGGTTCCCTATCGCCAAATTGAAACGGGTCAGCAAAAAAGAGGATTTGCAAAGCTTGCTGGGCATGGAATTGGTCGATGCGGCGATAATCGAGGAATCGGACTTTAAGGAAATGCAAGCGGAAACGAAAGTGAAGCTGACGGTGCTGGTCGAATCCAAGCCCATGGACAGCTTTCCCGTTTTCGCTTGTCCCGATGCGGCCGATTGCGGCGAGCTCCGGAAGAAATTATCCGGCCAGCCGAAAGCGGTATTGGAAACACTGGGCATCGAGGGGTGGGAATGAAAAAACCCGCGCTGGCGATCCTATCCGGTTTGATTTTCCTTGGCGGCATGGGCGCACCCGTTTGCGCCGCCATCCGGCTCTTGGCCATTACCCCCAATGGGGAAGCCTTCATGCAGGCGCTGGAGGGGCTGAAATCCGATCTCGGCGACAAATACGAGGTCAGGCGTTTCGACGCGGCCTTACCCGATGCCGCCGATTCGTTACGGAACGTGGTCCGGACCTTTACCCCGCAGGGTTTGATCCTGATGGATTCGAAAGCCATCGTGTTGGCGAAAGCGTTGGAGAAGGACAGCGCCGCGTTCGCGCACATCCCAAAATTCGTGACCATGACCCTGAAGGCCGAGGGGGCCATCCAAGGCTTGGAAAACGTCGCAGGGATCAAATTCGAAGTGCCCGCTTACACGATTTTCATCAATCTGCGCATTCTTTCCCGGCGGGATTTCCGCAAGGTCGGCGTGTTCTATCGGCAAAGCTTTTCCGCGTTCGTCGAGGAATCCCGGAAGTTCCTGGCCAAGGAGAACATCGATTTGGCGGGCGAATGCATGGATTGCGGCGGGGAAGGCAAGCTCCCTCCCGGCGCCGTTTCCGGAAAATTACGGGAAAGCATGGAGCGGCTGGCGTCCCAAAGGACGGATGTGATCTGGATGCTCGCGGACAATACGCTCGTGAATGAAACCACCCTGAAGGGATTCTGGCTGACCCATTTCAAGGAGTACGGACTGCCGGTGGTGGTGCCCTTGCCGAACCTGGCCAGCCTGGAATTGAATCTGGGCATGTTCGGGGTGTGGCCGGATTACCGTCAGCTCGGCATGCAAGCGGCCCAACAAATCATCCAGGTTTTCGAATCCGGGGAAACCCCGGGTAAGCTGGGCTTGGAACCACTGGTCAGCGTGCAAACGGTCATCAACCTGGATATGGCGCAAAAGGTGAAGTGGGACCTGAACAAAGACAAGCTGTATCGAGTGAACTCGGTTCTCACCAGGAAATGATATGACATGCTAAGTTTCGGTTTCCGATAATGTCAATCCCTGCTTTGGATGCGGAATTATCTTTAACTTAATCAAGTTATTCAGTCTCCGGCAGGGAATCGATGAACCGCAAGCTATCCGAAAACGCCGTCAAAGCTCCCGCCGTCACCCTCGGCTTCTGGATCATCAAGATCCTCGCCACTACATTGGGCGAAACGGGCGGCGACGCCGTTTCCATGACGATGAATCTCGGATATCTGGTCGGCACCGCTATTTTCGGCGCGATCTTCATCCTGGCAGTGGCGCTCCAGATCGCGGCGAAAAAATTCCATCCGCTTTTATATTGGTTCACCATCATCTCCACCACCACCGTCGGTACCACCTTGGCCGATTACGCGGATCGATCCTTGGGTATAGGCTATGCGGGGGGCGCCTCACTCTTGTTCACCCTGCTCGTGATGTCCCTCTTCATCTGGCACCGCACGCTCGGTTCCATCTCCATCAGCAGTATTCGCTCGTCCAAGGCGGAAATGTTCTATTGGCTTACCATCATGTTCTCGCAGACGCTGGGGACGGCGCTCGGGGACTGGACCGCGGATACCGCAGGATTGGGGTATGCGGGCGGCGGCGCCATATTCTCGGCCTTGCTTGCCCTTGTGGCGGCCGCATATTATTGGTCGAACCTATCGCGAACCGCCCTTTTCTGGGCCGCTTTCATCCTGACCCGGCCGCTGGGCGCCGTGATTGGGGACTTTCTGGACAAGCCGCATGCCAATGGCGGTTTGGAATTGAGCCGCTACTCCGCATCCCTTATGCTATTGGCCCTCATCGCCGGTTGCATTTGGATCTTCCCGCAAAAAGCGGCTGCCGGCAGTCATTAAAGGCGCCACCGGGATGCGTGGCGCCAGGCTAAGGATTATTGCGCCACGGGAAGCGTCAGGCGATAGGGTGTTTCGCCATCGCTGACGTCCACCTGCACGGCGGGGAGAAAGTCCCCCTTGTCCGTTTTGGCATACACCAGGCGGGACGCCAACTCCAGCTTCTCGGTGGGATCCTGGGCGTAGATTTTCTGCAAGGCCGTCTCCAGCACGCGGTCCTTGGAGAGCAGCTTGGCTCCCGGGCGCACGCGGAAATGGGGCCAGGCGATCTTCAGGCGTTGCACCTCGCCGCGCAAGTTGACGGCCGCACGCACGGTTGAACCTTCCACCGGAACGCCCTCCACATTACGGCCCATCAGGAAAAATGCGTAAGAGGGGAAGCGTTCGGACACTTCGCCGGCCTCGTTGCTGACGGCCACCTCCTGCGTTTGCACCTTCGGTTTGTCGGACTCGCTTAGCGGGAATTTCAGATCGGCCAGCAGGGAATTCAATTGGCGGGAGACCTGATCGTAGGAGGGCGCGGGTTTGCCTTTGAGTTCCGGCGAGAAGACGCGCTTGCGGCTCTGGTAACGGAACGCCCCCTCGGCCCTGCGTATGCGCATGGATTTGGATTCGTCCGTCAGGCGATCCGCATCTTCGGGCGGGATGGATTTCCCTTCCCAGTCGAAAGGCGTCTCCCCCAAGAGCTTGTTCATGGAGGCGTAATCGAGATTGTCCTCCCAGGGGCTCGTGGTTTCATAGGCGGTTAGCAGGCGCTTGTCCCATGCCGGCAGGGAGGCCGCCATCAATTCGCGGATGCGCTTTTGCAGCTCCGGCGAAGGCGGGGCCTTGGCGGCGGAATCATCGTCACCATCGACACGGGCCAACGCGGCGCTCAAAGCTTTGCTCAAGGCCGTGCCACGCACTTGGGCCGAGACGGGCATGGTGAGGAGCAGGGCGGCGCCCAGGCACAGGGAGATCCGGATGTATTTCTTGTTTTGCATGATTGTTCCTTTCAATTCCCGATGGTGTCTTCGCCCTGCGGATTGCAGCCGGCGATATAAGTGGTGGCCCAGATGGTTCCCGATCCGGTGAGGCCGGAATTGGGCGGATCCGAATAGACATGATCATAACGTTCATGATGCAGGCGGAACACGGCGTCGCTGCCGCTTGAGCCCACGGCGAAGGCCACGGGGCATTGATCGTCCTGGTTGTTGGTGCCGAAGGAATTGCTGTAATAATGATTGTCGATCCAGGAATCGGCGATCGCCCCGCCGAAGGCGTCATCGCTGAAATCCTCGTAATCGTCGACCAGGCCCGAGCCTATCCACATCAGGCCATGGAAGCCGTCGATCTGATGCGCTCCCGCCATG
>JBDSWM010000194.1:0-3764 GCA_039926685.1 Fibrobacteria bacterium
GTTCCTTTCCAAAACCCGCTACGCATCGGTACAGGCCCTGCCCCAGCCGGGCGTAAATCTTAATACGGACGACAGGGCGCTTTACTGGACGTACGCCTTGTACGACATGGGGAAATTCCGGGCCCGCTTCGGCATGGACGGCCGGTACGCCGTTAGCCGTGGCCATGCGCGGCATGAATTGGAATTGCTGCTCCCCAACGTGAGCCCCGAGACGATGAGGGAGATAAGCGCTTATGGAGCCTTCGCCTTGAGGGCCGGGGGAACGCGGAGACCCTGAGCTTACGTAACCGGTATGTTTCCCCCTCAAGGTTACGCGCAAGCTTCCGCAACTCCCCAAAACCCGCTCCCATTTCCCCAAAAAACCCGCCGGGAAAATAAAGTTAAAGTGATTGAAGAGATTTTCCTTCCCCCCTATAATCAATCCATCACGGACCGCGCCGAGATAGGATCCACGCCATGAAAAAGCAGCCAGAACATTCACGCAATCCTGGGATGTCCCTCATCCAGGCCAATGACGGACGCCAGGTCATGCTCGAGAAGATGCGCGGCAAGCTCGCCGGCACTTCCCAATTCCAAGCGGAGTTCCAGGAGCGACGGCGCGTCTCGGCCCGTAAATCGGCGCTCGGTTGGGGTTGGAAACTGGGGCTCTTCGCCATCATCGCGGCCGGCAACATTTACTGGCTCTCCTCGCATACCCAAGTCAAGGCCGCCGCGGTCCGGCCGCACGCGGCTACCCTGCAACCTCCGTCCGCGCAGTTGAGCGTGGACGATCAAGCACTCTACTGGACCTATGCAATTTACGATTTCCATAAGCTGACGGCGAAGTTCGGCGTGGCCAAGGACGTGGTGATCAACTCACGCCAGGCCGAAACAAACCTACGGGACCTGTTCCCGAAGGTGAATCCATACACGCGTTTCGAAATCGAGAGATATATTCCCGTTTCCAAGAGGCCGGTCCGATGAGGCGCCTCCCCGGCAGACCGGCCGCCCAACCGGTAGCGCGCGGACAGGAGGGATTCAGCCTGTTGGAGATCCTGATTTCGGCCGTGGTCACGCTTCTGCTCGCCACTTCCGCATTCTACTTCCTGCATTCGCAGAACAGCGTGAGCGCGCAAGGGAATGATCTGATGAAAGGGGTCAACCTGGGAAAGCTGAAACTGGACTCCCTAAAGGTTTCCGCTTATGACGACCTGACTTCGGGATCGGATACCGTATCGGAAAGGTATATCCGCGCTTGGCACATCAGTCCCGTGACGGATTCTATGGGCTTGCCTACCGGCAGGAAGGAAATCGGCATCACCATCCAATGGCCGCTAACCGCCTTGCACACCGTGACTCTCGTGACTTTGAAAAGCGATGACCATTATAAGGAGGAGACCCCATGAACCCAAGCGTGCAAAGGGGATTCAGCCTGATCGAACTCATGGTCGGAATGGTCGTAAGCACCATCGTGCTGGCGGGAGCGTATAGGCTGTGGAAAACCCACGAGGAACAAGGGCACCAGCTCACCCAGAAAATCAACATACGCAATGAGATGACTTTATCCTCAAAGCGGATCCAACGCTCGGTCACTTTGGCCGGCTTCGGGTTGGGAGGCGCCGCCAACCTCGCCAAGGATGACGCGGTCGGCAGCGATACCTTGGTCATCTATACCAATCCGGCTGAGGCTCGTTCCGTCCTGGTGAGCGATTATATCCACGGGGGAACCGCGGTCGTCCATGTGGCCGAGCCCTCGAAGTTCTCCGGGGCCCGCTATCTGGCTATCAAGTCACCGACTTCGGGTGAAATCAGGAAAATCGTCGGCATGAACTCTTCCATCGTGATCCTGGAGTCGCCATTCCTATTCGATTATCCCGCCGCCACGTCCGCTGTCTTTCCCGCTACGCGCGAAAGATTCTATTCCAACCAGGAAGAGAAGGCCTTGATGCGTGAAGCCAAGGATGGATCCATTGTTGTCGCGAAAAACGTGACCAATTTCCAGGTGTCCTTCCGGAACAAGCATGGGGAATCGACCGAGATCGTGAACGAAGTCCGCACCGTGGTCTTTTCCTTCACGGGAGTTTTCGACGCCAGGGAGGGCGCGTTGAACAGCATCGTTTTCTCTTCCACCGCCATACCCAGGAATACCTTGTGAACAGCACCATAAAGATGGCGAAACCTGGGGACAGACAGTACGGCGGTGGGATATTGACCGCCGTCGCGGTGCTGGGTTTCCTCCTCGTCGTCGTGCAGGGTTCCGTTTATTACAGATCCAAGGGAAGCACCAAGTTGCTGGGCTCGGAAAAGAACAAGGTGTTGGCCACGCAAATGGCCGAGGCGGGCGTGGAAGCGAACATCGCCGATCTTGGGAAAAGGAAAATCAAGGTCCAGCACGGCATGCATGATTTCGTCACCTATGATCGCGAGGGGTTGGACGCGGGAACCTATTCCTCCCGGCTGACCACCGTGGCGGTGGGGGCCGCGGCGGACACCATCGATCTGGTTGCAACCGGCAATGTCGGAGCCAGTTCCCAGTCGGTGAGCGCCCGGCTGCGCTTGAAAAAATTCCTCGACACCACTAGGACGCCCATCGTAGTCGTCGTGCCTTTCGATTCCGCCTTTACCGTGATCGATACGGTTCCGGATACGACCTCCGCCACGGTTTTCATGAACCCCAATGCCATGCCCGCGGTCAATGCCACCCCCGCCTATACCGCCTGCATGGCATCCTCCGCCCACAAATGCGATGTTTGCCATCTGCCGGGAGGAGACGTGAGCAAGGCGAACGTCATCAATATTTCCAAAAGTGCGATCGGAACCCATATCGGCCATCATGGCGATTATGTCACCACCGACAATAGTTGCGATCTGTATAAACCTAAAACCGTCGTGACCATCAGCCATCATGCCGTAACGCGTACCGCGCATGTCATGGTGGACCATTCCACCTATGATACCACCTTGGTGATTGATACCGCGGTGAAGGTCCAAATCCTTTCCTGGAAATGAGCCGGTATGCATAGGATCGCGAGGAGATTTAGCATGACCGACAAGGGATTCAGGAGGATGGCCCCTTCGCATGGAGCCGCGGCCATTTTGGGCTTGATGCTACTCACGGGGGGCGAAAACGCTTATTCGTACGATTCCAGCAATACCGTCCTGGATACGATCGCGGATACGACTGTCACTGTTTCCGCCCTGGATCCGAACTCCGTAGCCGCTTTGAAAACCACGCCGGCCTACTCTTCCTGCATGGCCTCGACGGCCAAGAAATGCGACGTTTGCCATGTACCGGAAGGCGATGCGGGCAAGGCGAACGTCCTCAACCTTCTTAAGACCCTGATCCCAACCCATAACGGGCACCATGGCGATTATGTGACCACGGATCATACTTGCGACTTGTATAAGCCCAAGACGACGATCAGCATTTCTTATCATACCGTTCCCAGAAAGGCGCCCGCCGTTCCCTGAACGGCACCCGCGCCTTACTCCGATCCGAAAGGGCATCTCGCATGAACAGCAAGGAATCAAGCATGGAAAAATCGATGGAAGGACAAACCGGAGAGCGATTGGGAACACAATCGGGCGCGGGCGTTTTGACCGTGATCGCCGTGCTCGGCATGTTGCTGGCCTTGGCCCAGGCAACCGTCTATTATCACTCGCAAGGCAGCGCAAAATTCCTGGGCGCGGAAAAAAACAAAGTGCAGGCCATGCAAATGGCCGAGGCCGGCGTGGAGGAAAACATCTCCAACCTGGGTAAGCGGACGGTGAAACCCGCGGCGGGA
>JBDSWM010000195.1:0-8172 GCA_039926685.1 Fibrobacteria bacterium
TGGCGGGGCCGAAGGAGATGCCCACCGTGAACAGCAGGGCTATCAGCGCCACCCAGCGGATGGTCTTGAGGCTCAAGGTCATCTTCGGCAGCAGCAGGCCGCCCTGCACGGAGGAGGTCCCGGGCAATAGGAAGGAAACGGCTTTGTTGAGGATGCGGGAATGCGCCCTTTTCTCGATGAACCCGGCCAATCCGGAGAAAAGGAAGAACAGGGGCGGAATGACCAGCCAGGTGGTGATGAGCGCGAAGGTGATGCCGATGCTGACCACGATGCCGAACTCCTTGAAGCCCTTGAAATGCCCCAGTTGCAAGCTGAGCATGGCGAAGATGTTGGTGGCGGCGCCGGAGAGCAGGGAGCGGCCGGTGGAATACACGGCTTCGATCATCGCGTCCAGGGGGTTCAGCCCTTTGCGGTTTTCCTCCGCCCAGCGCGAATACAGGTGCACGGTATATTCGATGCCGAGCCCCAGGATCAGCGCCAGGATGAAGGCGGTGAGTATGGTCAAGCGCTGGTATATGACGAAGGTGAGGCCCGTGGTCCAGGACATGGCCACGAACAAGGGCACGTTGATGATGACCAGGTTCACCACCCGTCGCACGAAGAACCACAGCAGGAGCACCATCAAGGTGAAAGAGATGATGCCGGCGGTAATGATGTCGCTGTTGACCTGGTTGATCTCGCTGAAATTGCGATAGGCGCCGGCCACCTTGGCGTTGAGCCCTTTCTCATAGGAGTCCGGCTTCATGGACTCCAGCATGGCAGTACCGCGCTCATAGATGCCCTTGGCGAAAATGGCGTCCGTGGAGGGGCGGTTCAATTGGGCCAGGACCACGCCGACCCATACCTTCTTGTCCTCATGCCATCCCATCAGGCGGTTCTTGAGGCTGTCGGGGCGGGGCGGGGCGCGAGGTTCGTCGCCGGGCTTCGCCTGGGCGGACGCGGCGGCGGCGGAATCCCCGTTATGCTTCTGAAGCTTGGCCAGCAGCGCGTCCACCATGTCCTGGGGCAACCCTTGCCGCCGCAACGCTTCCGGATCCGGCCAGCCCTTGAGGCTGGGCTTGGGCGCGTCGTCGTCGAGGCTTTCGATGAGGGGATTGGCCTGGGCGAAATCGGCCCCGATCATGCCGGAGATGCGATCGCGCAAATCCGTCAATTGATCGGTGGGGAGATACAGCAACGCATGCCTTTCGAAAAAGCTGCGGTCCTGATCGTATTGCGTCCAGACCACTTCCTGCCAATGCGCCAGGGAATCGGACACGGCCTTCTGGAACGCGCCCACGGCTTCCGGCGAAGGCGATTCGAAGGCGATGGTGAACAGATCGGTGCTGCCCATGCGCTTCTCCGCCTCCTGCAGGGCCACCACCGAGGGAGTGCCCTTGGGGAGCAGCACGCGCAGATCGGTATCGATGCGCAATTTTCCCGCGAGAATGGTGGTGAGCCAGGTAAGGAGCGCCAGCACCAACAACGGCAGCCAAGGGCGGCGATGGGACAGTTCCACATAGGCATGGACCAGTTTATACCAAAGACCGGAGCGTTCGGAAGATTTCAAGGCGGTATCCCGGATGAAGGGTATCACGAGCAATCAATGCGCACAAGGCAATGGGCCAGAATATAGCAAGGCCGCCGGACAAGGGGGATTCCCCTGGTATTTATTATACTTTCCGCCTGTATGGAAGGCCTGCGCGGATACCTGATCAAGTCTGACAAATCCTGTTCGCATGTGGATACGCTCACGGTGCTGGAATCCGCTACCGCCCCGGACACGAAGCTCCTGTGGCTGGACATCCACGGCGAGCTGTCCGAGGAAGTGTCTGAGGCCTTGGGGAATGCGCTGGGCTGGCATCCCATCGTGCTGGAAAACTTCCATCTGGCCAGCTCCCGGCCCAAGCTGATCAATTTCGACCGTTACAGCCAAGTGACCCTGCACGCCCTCAACCTCGATCGCCCCGCCGACGAGAGGATCACCATCGAAATCGACGCGGTGATCGCCAAGAGCTATCTCATCACCTACCATCGCCATCATGTGCGCAGCATCGAGGAGACTCTGGAGGATCTGCGCGCGGGCCGGCTGGCCACGGTCAGCGCCGATGAGCTGCTGTACCATATCGTATCCCATGGCATCGACAAGTATACGCCCGCCATCGAGATGAAGAAGGATCTCATCGCCTCCCTGGAACAGGAAGCGCTATACGGCCCCGGCAAGGATTTGCTTGAACGTATTGTGCTTTTGCGCGATGAAATCATGGAATTGGGCGTGGCCATGACCCCCCAGCAGATCATCCTGGCGCAAATGGCCACCGGTGTATGCCGGCACGTGCGCCCTTTCATCCGCCCTTATTACAAGGATGCGGAAAGCCGCATGCGCAATCTCATCGACGAGATGGGCTCCTACAAGGAAATGCTCGCCAATTCCCTGGAGCTGTATCGATCGGCCATGTCCTCTCGCACCAACGACACCATGAAGGTGCTGACCATCCTGTCCGTTTTGTTCATGCCCCTCACCTTCCTCACCGGCCTGTTCGGCATGAACGTGGGCTTGCCGCTGACGAGTTATCACCACGCTTTCAGCCTGGTCCTCTTTTTGTGCGGCGTCAGCTTTCTGGGCATGATGAGTTACTTCAAACTCAAATCCTGGTTCTGATCGTTGGATTTCTGGGAGCGGCTTTTCGCATCTGTTCCCGATAATGATTTCCTGGAAGCGACTGCGTGCCCAGCCTGCCAGGGTTCCGAAGCCGCGACGCTTTCCCGCCTTGGCCCCACCTTCCTGAAACGCTGCCTCGCCTGCGGATTGGTGTACAGTTCCCCGCGCCTGTCCGGTTCGTTGCGGGACGCCATGTACCGGCAGAATCCCGGCTCCCTGACGCCGGAGCTGGACGGCATGCTGGAACGGCTGATGGCCGAGCGCTTGGGCCATTTGCGCCGTGAAATGTTCCCCCTTTCCGCCGCCGCGTCCCGCGACGCCGCGCTCTTCGAAGTGGGGAGCGGTTGGGGCCATTTCCTCCATCTCAGCCGCGCGCATTTCCGGCGCGTATCCGGCGCGGAGTTGTCGGCCGGGCAAGCGGCGCATTCCCGGGAAAAGTTCGGGTTGGACATCACCGAACGGGATGTTTTCCCGGCGGACCTGCCGGAAAAGCAGGATGTCATCGCGGCCTTCGAATTGCTGGAGCATCTTCCCCGGCCCGCGCTATTCCTGGCTTGGGCCCATGCCAACCTCAAACCCGGCGGCCAGCTGGCCGTGTCCACGCCCAATTACGCCAGCTTGTACCGGCGTCTGCTGGGGCCTCGCTGGTTCTATTTCATTCCATCCCAACACCTGACCTATTTCTCCCCCGCCACGCTCACGGCCCTGCTGCGCAAGATCGGGTTCCGGGAGGTTCGCGTTTTCACCTCCGGCCGTTCTTTGCTGCGGGAAAGGCGGAATGATCATAACCGCATCGATTCGAGCCTGGACGCGCGCGGGCAATGGCTGCAAACCCTGCGCATCCGCGACGCCATCGAGGCTGAAAGGGACTCCACCGCCTTGGATCGCGGCAATCCCTTCAAGCGGGCCTGGCATGGCGCGGTCTGGCGGCTGCTGCAACCGCTTACCACGGGGGGATACGGGGATCAGATGCGCGTCTATGCGCGCAAGGGGTGAATTTTCGTGATCGAGAGCCGCGACGTCCCACATTTGCCCCAGTCGCGGAAGCTAAGGCTTCATCCGGCCGCGAACGCCTGATCCTCCTCCAGACAATCGCACAAGCGCGCATAAACCCCCGTATACGCTTCCGGTTTCCCGGCCGCCCGCAAAATCCTTTCGGCCAGGCTTCCCTGGGAAAGTATCAAAGCGATGGCGGGAGCGAAGGCCGTCCGCGCCGCTTCCGACCCCCAGCTGCCCGGCAGGCATTCGGCGGTGAGGGCGGCGGCTAATGCTCCGATGGTGGGCCGGGGGTCCAAACCGAAAGCGGCGCAAGGGAATTCCGGAGGCAAAGGGGCGGCCATGCCGCGTTCCGCGCCGTCCAGGAACACGGCGCGCAACAGACCCTCCGGCACCTTCCGGTGCGCGGCGAGCAGATCCGCTCCGGTATCCAGCAAGTGACGCAACATGGAGGTTACCCAATGGCACAGGGCAAGATCGGCCGCGGGGCGCTCCTGGGTGTCCAGGCAGCGGATTTCGATGCTGCCGCGATCGAAGCGGGCGATGGCGGCGCGCGAATTGAGCCATTCCTCCCTCAGGATTCCCTGCGGATCCAGGGGGGCGATGTCCCGGAACATCGGCGCTAGGATTTTCTCCCGGTATTCGCCTTCCGATCCCACCGGCTCGGGGATGATTCCGCCGATGATGGAAGGCAAGCGGCGCTGGTTGCCCACATAATGCGATATGCGGCCGTCCAGCCAGCCATTGTGGGCGCCATCGTGGATGGGGCTGGAGGCCGCCAGGGCGGGCAGCAAGGGCAGCAGCAGGCTGATGGCGTTATGCAAGCGCGCGAATTCGGCATCACCGGAAAACGGCAGATTGAGATGCGTGCTCTGGATATTGAACCAACCATGCCCGCGCACGCCGAACAAGCGATCATAGGCTCGGTAAATGGCGCTGTCTTCATGCGGCCAAATCGCGGACTCGCGCGCCGGATCCATGAACGGATGCATGCCTCCCGGCATCAGGCGGCAATCCCAGCGCGCCAAGGCGCGGTTGGCCAGCTTCACATAGGCGGCGAAATCGCGGGCCTGGGCGGCCAAGTCGCGGGTCGGTTCTTTACATTTGATTTCCAGCACGTGCGCGGCCAGTTCATTGTCGGCCTCCACGTTGCCGGCGGCGGGATGCGAGTCCGGATCCCCGCCCAGGGCCGCCAACAGGCGATCGGCGGAAGGGTCCACGGCCAGGGTATCGCGGCGCACCACCGCGTATTCGATTTCCACGCCGGAAACCTCGAAGAGGGAGAAACGCGCGTTTATCGTACGACCTGCAGGTTGAGCAGCTTCACGATCTCGGCGGGCATGGCCGGCTCGCGGTCCTTGCGCTGCTTCAGTTTGTCGATGCGGTTAACGAACTCCTCCATGATGGTATTGTAGAGGGAGTCCTTGAGGACCTGATCCTCCACGCCAACGTCGATGTTGGGGTTGTCGTTGACTTCCACCACATAGGGCTTCTTGCCCACCACCTTGATGTCCACCCCGTACAGACCGTCGCCGATGAGCTTGGCGGCCTTGAGGGCGGTGTTGATGATGAAGGGCTCGACCTGGGACACGTGGTAGGTCATGTGCGCGCCCTCGCCCGCCTTGCCGTCCTGGTGATGGTTGATTATCTGCCAGTGGTTGCGGGACATGAAATACTTGCAGGCGAACAGGGGCTTACCGTTGAAGATGCCGATGCGCCAGTCGAATTCCGTGGGCATGAATTCCTGCGCGATGATGTAATCCGAGCGCTTGAAGTATTCCTTGCACACCGAGGCCAGCTCGCCCGGATCCTGAACCTTGACCACCCCCCGCGAGAAGGAACCGTCGGGGATTTTGATGATGATCGGGAAGGAGAACTGCTCGTAGATGTCCACCACGTTGTCCTCGCTGAGGATGAACGTCTTGGGGCGCGGGATGCCTTCCCGCTTGAACAGCTCGTTCAGGAAGATCTTGTTGGTGCAATACAGGATGGACTTGGGATCGTCGATGACGACGATCTTCTCCTTCTCCGCCTTCTTGGCGAAGCGGAAGGTATGGTGATCGATGGAGGTAGTCTCGCGGATGAAGAGCCCGTCGAATTCGGGCAGGTGCGCGAAATCCTTTTTCTCGATCACTTCCACCGACAGGCCGTTGTTCTTGCCGGCCTTGATGAACTTCTGGATGGCCGCGTCATCCGAGGGCGAAAAGCGCTCGGTGGGATTGTGCAGGATGGCCAGATCGTAACGCGCGGAATTGTTCTGCCGCTTGATGCCCCAACGGTGGATGGTGAATTCCACCAAGGCTTCCAGGAACACTGCGATATGCGATTCCGGGATGCTGTTGATGGACATGGAGCGGATGGATGTGAGGATCCATTGCTTTTCCCGGCGGAAATAGACCTTGAAGAACGGGCAGGGGAACAGGTTGAAGAACATGCGCGAGATCTTCTCATACTTCTTGGACACGTTCTTGCCGAAATACACGGACAGCTCGTACTTGTTGTCGGTGATGTTGGCCAGATCCTTCTGGATTTGCGCGTTCAGATCGTCCGTCTCGATCAGGTAGAATTCCTTCTTCGAGAGCGCCTGCATGGTGGAGATGTTGGGAAGCACCTTGTGGCCTCGGGCCTCTGCGACGAGGCTTACATAATATCCGGATCCCAGATAGCCGTAATTGTTGGCCAGGTTGATGATCTTCAACTGGCGCAGGTCCTGCCATTCCGGAGCGAAGAGATAGTCGTTCACGGAGACGAACTCTATCTGGGGGACCCGTTTTTTCCAGTGGCGGGCATTCTCCACCACGCATATGTTCCGTATCATTGTTTCGCTGTCACTTTGCTGTTTGCCTGGTTAAGCCCGGCCGTTGCTTCGCTGCTGCCCCGTCGCCTACGCGCGGTCATTTCGTTATCACCAGAAGATTCTCGTCGTAAGTCAGTATCCCCAGCATCACCGCGTTCGAGAACTTGGTGAAAGGCAGTTTATAGGTCCCCGTTTCCGAAATGGGGTTCTTGCGCAAGGGATCCTGGATGGTCACGCTGCGCGTGACAGGATCCCAACCCGAAACCACCACGAAATGCCCGACCGGATTGCCGACGATGTCGTTCTCTTCGCAATCGTTGGTCTCGCGCACTTGTTGATATAGATAAGTCGCGGAGAGACCGCAAATGATGGGCTTGTGGTGCTTGAACAGTCGGTTGAGGAGCTCTTCGTCCAAATCGTCGAACTTGAGGACGCCGCCCTTTTTCAGGAAATCCAGGTAGAAGCCGATCACCATTTTCTGCTTCTTGCTGCGGATCTTGCCCGCGCGCCGCTTGAGCTTGCCGGCCAGTTCCTTGGGATCCAGTCCCTTCCAGGTCGGATCGAAGATCTTGATGTTGTAGGTATAGATCTCGGCGCGGAAGCCATGCGTCAGCGCGTTGCGGGCCAGGTTCACGGCCACGGTGCCGCCGGTTTGCCAATGTTCGATTTCGCGCTTGAGTTTGTCGAGGGAGGCGGGATGGTCGTGGTAATCGTAAATGGCTTGGAGACAGGTAATCCCGCAACTTTCGTCGTCGGGCTGTTTGGAAACATGCAGGTTCAACTTCATCGATGCTCACTGAAACGGCCCGCGTGGAGCCTACGGGGCAATCTCCGGGACAAGGAGCCCGATAACAAGGGATCAGACATGGTACGCTTACGCAAAATCCCCGGCCTCCGCTTATTTGCCCTGCAGGGCGCCTTGGATGATTTTCTGCATTTCCTCCACCTGCTCCGGCGTAGGCTCCAGGCCCCCGGTGGCGGCGAGTTCCGAACGTTTGTAATCGGCGGGCACGGCGAAAGTCCCGGCCGGGAGCGTTTTGCGCTCGATTTTCCGCACTTCCGTGGTCACGCGCTGGCCGTCCCGGACCACGATGCAACGCATGGGAAGCCCCCCGTGGCCCGCCGCTTCCAACGCGCGAAAGGCTTCGGCTTGGCCGAATTGGGGATTGGCCGCCTGCAGCTTCTTCAGCACCGCGTATACTCCCGGGAAATCCGGCGTGATCCAGGCATCCACCAGTTCCTTGTTCCGGGTCAGGGTCACATGGGTGCATTGGTAGCCGAGCCGCTTTTCCTTGCCCAGCACCTTCAAGGTGTACTTGCCCGGGGAAGCGTCCGCCGCCGCCGGGGCCTTGGGGGTAACGTCTATGGAACTGTAGGTGCGGAGATTGTCGTTCACCAGGAACAACACGTCCGGCTGTTTCGGATCCAGCAGCACGCCCAGTTCGATGGGCGCCGGCAGCGGGTTCACGAGCAGCTTCATCTCGAGCTTGGCCCGCTCGCCGGCGGTGAACAGCCGCAGATCCCCCGACCCCGCCTCCATGGCCACGTTGAGATCGATAACGCCTTCGAACCCGGCGCCTGAAGCTGCGGTGGCCATCGCTCCGGCGGAAGCTATATTCGCGCCGCATAACATGGAAAGGGGGAGAAGGAAAGTGGAAAAAAGTCCGTGCATCAAGTGTCTGATCTGGGGTCCCGCTTGGTTTGTGCGAATTAAAAGTAACTTATGATACGATACGAT
>JBDSWM010000196.1:0-7555 GCA_039926685.1 Fibrobacteria bacterium
CTGCAGCCAGAGAAAGCCTCCTCTTTCCCGTAGGTCCGCAGAACAAACCGCACCCCCGCCAAGCCAACACCACCTAAGACCAAGCCCCGCCACCGCTACCCAAACGCTCCTCTTCTCTTAGCGACCCACCGACCCGCCGTGCGAAAAGCAGGGGGGCAGGTGCCCGGGGCCGAATCGGGCGGAGGGGGTGGGAGCAGCGGGGACAGGCCGCCCGGATTCGCTGTGCGCGACCCAGTCAATCGTCACCCTTCAGCGAATCCGGGGCTAGGCCGAAGGGCTTTGAAGCCTGTCCCCGCTGGTGAGACCCAGTCCCCCAGACTCCCACCCCCGGAGCCCGTCTGAGGTCCCGGACGCCTGCCCCACTGCACCCTAATGCGCGCTGAAGAGAGCCGTCCCCACCCGGATAAAGTCCGCCCCTTCCTCGATGGCTGCCTCGAAGTCCCCGGACATGCCCATCGAGAGCCAGGCCAAATCCTTCCCAGTCCCCGCGCCGGTACCTCCTACGGACGGCTTCGCCGAGCCGAGTTCTTCCCGGACCTTTTGCAGCAATAACCGCAGTTCGCGAAAACACGCGCGTGCTTCCGGACGGCCCGGATCCGCCGGTCCGTCCCCGGTCGCTTCGAGGGGACCCATGGTCATAAGGCCGACGATGCGGATATGCGGCAGAATGGGCAGGGCCTTCAGGGCCGGAAGCAGGGCCTCGGGCTCGAATCCCCCTTTGGCCGGCTCGCGGGACGTGTTGACTTGCAGGAAAACGTCCCTGCGGATCCCCATCTCCCCGCAGATGCGATCCACCGCTTCCAGCAAGTCGACGGAATCGATGGAATGGATCGTGGTCACCACCGGAAGGATTTTCCGGATCTTGTTCTTCTGCATGCGCCCTATGAAATGGAGTTCATGGCCCAGGGCATCCTTGGCGTTCCCCTGCCAGTCGCCGGGGCCGGGCAGCGCCGGAACCGGAGGGGCTCCCGGCAAGGGGAATTTCTCCAGGGCTTCCTGGACCCGGTTCTCGCCGAAATAACGGGCGCCGAGAGCCAAAGCCTCCTGGGCCGCTTCGCGGGGATGGTTCTTACTCACCCAGACCAGCCGGATGGAAGCGGGATCCCGGCCGCAGCGGGCGCAGGCGGCCCGGATGCGTTCAGAAACGGCGTCGAAGCCCGCCTTCATCCCCATGCAGGGAACCTCGAAGGTGACGGTATCACCGGGGTTTCCTAGGGGAGGGGGCCGAAGCGGGGGCCGCCGGGGATTTCCCGGCCTTCTGCGCCGCGGGTTTGAACAGGAGGGCCAGCACCGCGTCGATATGATCCACCTGGGTTATCTTGAGGCCTTTCTTGGCCTCCGGGGGCAATTCCCTCACCTCGGGATTGTTCTCTTGCGGCACCATTATCCTTGTCACCCCCGCCTGCAGGGCCGCGAGGGATTTTTCGGGCAGGCCGCCGATGGCGTGGATCTTGCCGACCAGGGAGACTTCGCCCGTGAAGGCGATCTTGGGATCGACTTTCTGCCTGGTCATGGCCGAAACGAGAGCCAGGGTGATGGCGATTCCCGCCGAAGGGCCGTCCTTGGGGATGGATCCTTCCGGCACATGCAAATGGATGTCCGTTTTGTGGAACACCTCGGGATCGACGCCATAGCGGCGGGCGCGTTCGCGCACCAGGGTGAGGGCGATCTGCGCCGATTCCTTCATCACCTCGCCCAGATGTCCGGTCAAATGCAGGCGTCCCTTACCGGAAAGCAATGTGCACTCGACGCGCAGGATTTCCCCGCCTACCGGCGTCCATGCCAATCCCGTCACCACGCCGGCGTTGGAGGAGTCTGGTACTATCCTCTCCTGGCGGATGGGCACGCCCAGATAATCGATCAGCCCTTCGCGGGTGATGGGCGCGGGGCTTTTCCCCTTCGCGCCCTTCCCCGGCTTCCCGGCCGCAGCCTTTCCCGCGCTCCGCTTCCCCGTCGCCGCGGCATTGCGATCCTGGTAGTCCACCACTTCGCGGGCGCGCTTGCGCGCAATCTTGGCGATTTGCCGGGACAGCTGCCGGACGCCAGCCTCGCGGGTATATCGGCGGATCAAGGTGGACAGCACCCCATCCTCCAGATCCAACTGCCCATTCTCCAACCCGGAAGTCGCCTTGATCTTGGGAACCAGATACCCCTTGGCGATGGCGAGCTTCTCCGAATCGAAATAGCCCGAGATGCGGATCACCTCCAGCCTGTCGTGTAAGGCGGCGGGAATCTGCTCTTCCACGTTGGCCGTGGTCACGAAAAACACCTTGGAGAGATCGATCCCGATTTCCATGAAATGATCGATGAACTCCTGGTTCTGTTCCGGATCGAGGACCTCCAGAAGCGCCGAGGCCGGATCGCCGCGGAAATCGCTGCCCATCTTGTCGATCTCGTCCAGCAGGATGACGGGATTCATGGACTGTGATTTCTTCAGCGCCTGCACGATGCGGCCCGGCATGGATCCGATATAGGTGCGGCGATGGCCGCGGATCTCCGCCTCATCGCGCACCCCTCCCAGGGAGATGCGCACGAACTCGCGGCCCAGGGCTTGCGCGATGGATTTGCCTAGCGAGGTTTTGCCCACGCCGGGAGGGCCCACCAGGCACAGGATGGGCGTGGAATGATGCTTGGAAAGCTTGTAGACCGCCACATGTTCCAGAATGCGTTCCTTCACAAGCTTGAGCCCGTGATGATCGCGATCGAGCTGCTTCTTGACATTGTTCAGATCGAGATTGTCCGCCTTGTAACTGTTCCAGGGCAGCCCCAGGAACCAATCGATATAGGTGCGCACCACCGAATATTCCGGCGAGGAGGGATTGAGATATTCCAGCCGTTTCAATTCCGCGCCGACCCGCGCCTGCGCCTTTTCCGGCATGCCCTTGGCCTTGACCGCTTCCTCCAACTGCTTGATCTCATGGTTCACCGGCGGCGAAAAGGAACCCAGTTCGAATTGGATTTTGCGCAATTGCTCGGTCAGGAAATACTCGCGTTGGCTCTGCGCGATGCTGGCCCGCACCTCGTGCTCCAGGCGGCGGCCCATCATGGTGGTATCCACCTCGTTGCGCAGGAACTCCTGGATCATATCCAGCTTGGATTCCAGCGTGGCCTCTTCCACCAGGAGTTGCTTGAGCTCCACGGGGATCTTGAGGTGGCTGGCCATGCCATAGACCTTTTCCTCCGGGCCGGCCAGCCCGTCTATGAGATCACCGACGCCGCGGGGCAGGTCGGGATTCTGGGAAAGGTATTCGGAGAACATCACGCGCGTGGACTCGATGCGGCGGCGCGAGGTCTCTTCCTTGAGGGGCTCTGCCGTCACAGGCTCGAGATGGGCGACTATCAGGGAAGGTAGGACCTGCCATTGGGTGGCGCGCGCCACGCCCAGGGCTTCCACCAATATCTTGGAAAGATTGTTGGGCAGGGACAGGGAAGAGGCGATGCGCCCCACCACGCCCACGGTCTTCAAGGTGTCCGGGGAGACATCGTCCTCGGAGGCGGTTTTCTGCAGGGCGAACAAGGCCAGTTGCGAGGGGCTTTCCATGGCCCTCATCATGGCCGACAATGATTGCGGCCGGCCGAGCAAAATGGGCGTCACCGTTCCGGGAAAGAGGATGATGTCCCGCAACGGGATTACGGGAAGCCCGGCCGCCAAGAGTTGCGACCATTCCTCCGCGGAGGCGGCCCGGTTCTTTTCCGCGGCTTTCTCAGCTGCCTGTTCTGCCGCTTCGGCGGACGCCTGTTTGGCATCCGCTGCCGGGGACGGGTCTTTGGGACGGGACTTGGCCAAACTGGCGCTCCTGGGAAGGGGGACTATAAATCAAGCAAATTTCCCCTTGCGGGGGAAGTGGGAACCGGGAAAGATAAGGGAAAGCCGGGCGGGTCCGCCTGTCGGCACTAGGCGGGTGTTATACGCGAATGAAACTCGCTGCGCGAGTCCGGAAAACAGCCTTTCAGGCCAGTGGAAACCCGTTATGCGAGTTTCTTCTTGTTCTTTTTGAGGATGAGCATGGGCTCTTTTTTATGCTCGACCACTTCGCGCGTGACCACGCATTCGGCCACGTCCGTGCGCGAGGGGAGTTCGAACATGATGGGCAGCAAGGCGCTTTCCATCACGGAGCGCAGGCCGCGGGCGCCGGTCTTGCGGAGGATGGCCCGGTCGACGATGGCCTCCAAGGCCTCCGGCTGGAACTTGAGGCGGATGTCATCCATCTCGAAAAGCTTGGTGTATTGCTTCACCAAGGCGTTGCGGGGCTTGGTGAGGATGTCCAGCAAGGCTTCCCGGGGAAGCTCTTCCAGGGCGGTGATGACCGGGAGCCGGCCCACCAATTCCGGAATCAATCCGAACTGGATCAAATCGTCCGGCTCCACCAGCTTGAGGATGGCGCCCATCTTCCTGTCCTTCTTGGAGTGGGCGGTCGCGCCGAAGCCGATGCCGGTTTCGCGCGTGCGCCTCTCGATGATCTTCTCCAGCGACTCGAAAGCGCCGCCGCAGATGAACAGGATGTTCTTGGTATTGATCTGGATCAGGTTCTGCTCGGGATGCTTGCGCCCGCCTTTGGGAGGGACCGCGGCCACGGTGCCTTCCAACAGCTTGAGCAGGCCCTGCTGCACGCCTTCGCCCGACACATCGCGCGTAATGGAGGGGTTGGCGCTCTTGCGCGAAATCTTGTCGATCTCGTCGATGTAAACGATGCCACGTTCGGTCAGCTCCACATCGTAGTCGGCGGCCTGGAGCAGGCGCACGATGATGTTCTCCACGTCCTCGCCCACATAACCCGCCTCGGTGAGGATGGTGGCGTCCACGATGGTAAAGGGGACCTTGAGGAACTTGGCGATGGTCTGGGCCAACAGCGTTTTGCCCGAGCCCGTGGGGCCCAGGAAAAGGATGTTGGATTTTTCCACCTCGACGCCGTCGGCGCCGGCGCGGGCGGCGATGCGCTTATAATGGTTATAGACGGCGACGGCCAGGGAGATCTTGGCATCGTCCTGGCCGATGATGTGCTCATCCAGATGGCGCTTGATGTCCAGCGGGCTGGAGGCCGGCGCGGTCCCGGTTGCGACCTGGGATTCCTTGTGGGATTCCTCGGTCAGGATATCGTTGCACATGCCCACGCATTCGTTGCAGATGTGCACGGAGGGGCCCGTGATGATCTTTTCCACCTGCTCCGCGTTCTTGCCGCAGAACGAGCAGCGGATCAATCCGTAGCCATTGCCGGTCCTCGCCATAATCCTATGCCGCCACTTTCTTCTTCCGGTTGCCGGGATTGAAAATTTCATCGACGATCCCGTAAGCCACGGCTTCTTGCGCGTTCATGTACAAATCGCGCTCCGTGTCCTTCTGGATCTGCTCCTGGGACTTTCCGGTCGCTTCGGCCAGGATGCCGAGCAATTCCTTTTTGGTCTTGATGATCTCTTTGGCATGGATCTGGATGTCCGAGGACTGTCCGGTGGCGCCGCCGCTGGGCTGGTGCAACATGACCTTGCCGTGGGGAAGGATGAAACGCTTGCCCTTGGTTCCCGCGGCCAGCAACACGGCCCCCATGCTCATGCACGAGCCCACGCAGATGGTCTGCACGTCCGGCTTCACGAACTTGATCACGTCGTAAATCGCCAGTCCCGATGTGACCACGCCGCCCGGGCTGTTGATGTAAAGGAGGATGTCCTTGTCCGGATCCTCGTACTCAAGGAACAGCATTTGCGCGACGATGGCGTTGGCCACCTGATCGTTGATCTCATAGCCTATGAAGATGATGCGATCCTTCAACAGGCGCGAATAGATGTCGTAGACGCGCTCGGAGCGGCCGGTGGTTTCGATGACGGTAGGTATGTACATGCGACCTATGCTCCCTGGGGGAAAAATGAGTTTATGGTAATATACATATCTCCATTTTACCTGTTGTGCAAGAAAGAAGCCACTCCTTTCCCGCGTTCGCTCTACGGGTTTCCTCTCAGTAACCGCGGCTCGCGTAGCGAGCCGTGAGCGGATTGGGCAACGCCCAATCCGCATGGGCCTTTAGTTGCCTTTGCGCAACTGGTGGGCTTTCGCTCACCCTTCCCGTTTGAACCCGATCACGAAGTCCAGCGTCTTCTCCGACTTCAGCTCCTCGCGGACATCGAGGATCTTGCCGCTCTTGCGCAATGAGGCCTTGAGCGTCTCGAAGTCGGTGCCGTATTGTTCTGCCATGTCCTTGAGCCGGGCATCCACTTCTTCCGAGGTGGGCTTGATCTTTTCCTTCTTGGAAATCTCTTCCAGCAACCGGTAGCGGCGGATGTTGAAAACGGCTTCCTGTTCCAGATCGGAATGATCATGGCCGTGATCGTCGTTGTCGTGCACGTGACCCTGCTGCTCCAGCTTGTAACGCACGTAATTCTGGATGCGGGCCTTGGGGATATCGAAGGAGTTCATTTCCATCAGGCGACGCATGGCTTCGTCATAGGCCTCCTCCTTGGCCTTCTGCAGGGATTGCTTGGCCAAATCCTCGCGGATGCGCGCGCGGAAGATATCCATGGTGTCGAAGCCGAACTTCTTGGACAGCTCGTCGTCGAGGGCGGGAAGCTTGACTTCATTGACCTCGAGGATCTTCAGCTGGTATTCCGAATCCTTGCCGGCGAAATCCGCCTGGGCATAGTCGGCGGGGAAGGTGAAGGTGGCGGTCCTTTCCTCGCCGACCGTGGCGCCGATGAGCGCGCGATCCATGGCGGGGACGCTGCTGGTGCCCAACTCCATGCGGAATTCCGGGCGCGGGGGCAGGGGTTTGGCTTCGCCGCCGATATTGATGCTCAGGTATTGGGCCACCACCACGTCGCCGAGGGCGGCGGGACGATCGACCTTGGTCTCTTCGGCCTGGCGCTTGCGCAGGCCTTCCACCTGGACGCCCACTTCTTCGTCGGTGATGTCCGCGCCGTGCACGGGGATGTCCAGCTTGTAATCCTTGACTTCGATGGGGGGATCCACTTCCATGATGGCCTTGACCATTATGGGTTTGCCCACCTCGTTTTCCAGCTTGTCGATGCGGCCCGGGGCGATGGGCTCGATATTGTGTTCCTTGCAGGCTTCCTTGACCACCTCGTCGACCAGGGTTTCCAACGACTCCTGGTTGATGGGATCCTTGAAGCGCTTGGCGATCACGTCTTTGGGCACGTTTCCGGGCCGGAATCCGTTGATGCGGACTTCCTTGCTGTATTTCTTGACCTTCTGATCGAAAATCCTGTCGAAGCGCTCGCGCTCCACCTCGATCTCGAGTACGCGCTCGGTGGTTGTCGGTTCGCTGATAGTCGCTTTCACTGCATCATCCTTTCCAAATCGTCCCGCCCTGTCCGGGCGGCTTTCCGTGTCTTCCGGCAGGCGGCTTAGCCGCAGCCTGCGCATTGTCGTCCGCCCGGTATCTGGGCGGTTGTCGTTGTCTACCCCTGTCGGAGTGGTGCGAAAGGGGGGAGTCGAACCCCCACACCGAAGTGCCAGATCCTAAGTCTGGTGCGTCTGCCAATTCCGCCACTTTCGCCCGGTTCCGTCGCAAAGGGCGTATCGGGGGCCGCTAGCTGCATTGTCCTCGTC
>JBDSWM010000197.1:0-9152 GCA_039926685.1 Fibrobacteria bacterium
GGCATTTTCATGTGGCTGGTAAAGATAAGATTGTTAACTTTCGATCGTTAACTTTCATAGGGTAGCGCGCCCTACCCGCGCGCGGAGGCAGGCCATGGACCCCAAACCGGCGGACACCCCCGATGAGAATGCTCCCGAAAATACCGAAGCGGGATATAATCAGGCCCTGATCCGCGGCAAGATCCGTATCGCCGCAAAAGGATCCAAAGAAGGATCCAAAGAAGGTTCCCAGGCCGGAGGAGGTGCCTTCCTGGCCGGCGGCCGCGCTCCGGAAGCGGAAGTGCAGGGTACCGGGCCGGAAAACAGCCACGGCATGCCGAGGCTCCCTCCCGGTCAGCACGAAGTCAAGAACTGGCCGGTGCTGGACCTGGGCGTCAAGCCGGACATCCCGCGCGAGATGTGGTCCCTGACCGTTAAGGGCTATGTGCAAAAGCCCTATGTGTTGGAGTGGAAGGATTTCCTGGCCCTGCCCCAGGTGGAGGACGTATCGGATTTCCATTGCGTCACCTCCTGGAGCCGCATGGACAACCATTGGGGCGGCGTCCGCTTCCGCACCCTGGCGGAACAGGCGATGCCCAAGCCCGAAGCCACCCATGTGCATATCAAATCCTATGACGGCTATTCCACCAACCTGCCCCTCGCCGAATGCCTGGATGACGATGTGCTGCTGGTGCATACCTGGGAAGGCATCGATTTGCCCCGCGAGCATGGCGGGCCGGTGCGCATGATCACGCCGCGCAAGTACGCATGGAAAGGGGCCAAGTGGATCAAGGAGATCCTGTTCCTGCCCCAGGACATATTGGGCTTCTGGGAATTGCGCGGATATTCCAACACCGCCGAGCCGTGGTTTAACGATCGCTATTCATAGCGGAACATCGCAGAAGGCCAAAGCCTTACCCCACCGCCCGCAGCGTATGGTATTCGGAATCCCGTTCCATAGGGACGCGCCCTTTGGATCGGATGATGCGGCCCAACTCGACCGAGGTCACTGCCGGATGCGCCATCCCGCCCGCCATGGAATATATGCGCGTGCTGTCGTCCACGGTACCGTCCAAATCGTCCACCCCGTAGTCCAAGGCCTGCGCCGCCAGGTCCAGCCCCAGCATCACCCAATACGCCTTCAGATGCGGGATATTGTCCAGAAACAGCCGGGCCACTGCGTAATTGCGCAAGTCCTCCGCGGGCGGAACCTCGGGGATATGGCTCAGGGCGTTCGCTTCGTTGCGGTAGCGCAGGGGGATGAAGGATTTGAATCCGCCCGTGCGGTCCTGCAAATCCCGCAGGCGCAGCATATGATCGATGCGATGGCGGTATTCCTCCACATGGCCGTATAGCATGGTGGCGTTGGAAAGCAGGCCCAGCTTATGCGCGGCCTCGTGCACTTCCAGCCAGGTATGTGCCGGGGCCTTGCCGCCCGCGATGCGCTTGCGCACTTCGGGATCGAAAATCTCCGCGCCGCCGCCCGGCAGCGAATCCAGGCCCGCCCGCTTCAGGCGCTCCAGGGCCGCGGCCAAAGGGAGGCCACTCTTCTTGGCGAAATAGGTGATCTCCACGGCCGTGAAGGCCTTGACATGCAGCTCCGGACGGATGGATTTGATGAAGGCGCACAGCGCCTCGCCATAGTCGACGCCCCGATCGGGATGCACCCCGCCGGTCACATGGATTTCCGTGAGGCTTCCGACGGGATAGCCGTCGAGCTTGCGCTTCAGATCCTCGAAGGAATAATCCCAGGCGCCCTCGGCTTCGCCGGCCTTGGGCGCGCGGTAGAAGGCGCAGAACTTGCAGGCGTAGACGCATTTGTTGGTCGGCTCGAAATGGATATTGCGATTGAAGTAAGCCTCTTCCCCATGCAGCTTGCTGCGGGAGGCTTGCGCCCTCTCCTGCAGCCAGGGCAAAGGCGCGGATTGGTAAAGGAACAGCCCATCGGACGCGGTCAGGCGTTCCCCGCGCAAGAGTTTGCTTTCGATGGCGGCCAGTTCCGCGACGGGCTCGTCGGCGGCGCCAGGAACGGGCATGGATTCGGGAAGGGAAGGCGGCGTTGTGGACATGCCGGAAAAATACCAAATTACAGGGTGGGCCGTGGCGGCTGGCCACAGACCCTTAGGCGCCGGCCTTTTCCAGCACAATCCAATAGAACATCCCCGTCCAACGCGCCAACGGCGCCAACAGGCGCTCAAGAAGGGCCCAAAATGGAATCGTGAAGGATGGGACCAATTGCGGCCGGGAGAAACCACCGCTGAGAAGATACCGCAACGGAGTATGCGCCCGGAACCGGATCAAGCGTAGGCGGGGATATTCCCTTTCGAAACGGGCGCGATCGCGCGCGAAGACGATCCAGGGCAAGGCGCCATTGGCGGATGACAGCGGTCCCGCCGCCGTGAACCCCCAACCGTCCGCGGGGGCGAAGGGTTCATGATGGAAATTCCCGTATATGAACCGTCCCCATATGGTATTGGCCGGTTCCATCATCACCACCCGTCCGCCGACCTTCAGGCAGCGATCCGCCTCCGCCAGGAACCCCGCCACGGACGGGAAATGATGGAACGCGTCCAGGAGGAAAATGGCGTCCACGCTGCGCGCCCGGAAGGGCAAGGCCGCGCCGGACATGCGCACATCGATGCCGGAAAGCGGCATCACGTCCGAAGTGAGCGCGTGCGGCATCACCTCTTTGAGGAATCCCCCGCCGCTGCCGAGCTCAATCAGAACCGCCTTGTGTCCCAGCGGCGGAAGCCAACTCCGGAAGCCCAGGTAATACTCGCGGTACAAGGTCCGGAGGAAGGGTTTGCGCGCCAGGATGGATCGATGGATGCGATCGGTGGTTTCCGGATCGTCCAAAGGATTGCGCGGGTTCACCATTTCAGCTTGAAGAAGCCGAAGCAGACCATTTTCATCAGCAGCAAGCCGTGGCGGAAGCGGCTGATATTGGTGGCCCCGTAAATCCGCTCCCGGTAACGCACGGGTATCTCCAGGATTTTCAGGTTCTGGCGGACGGCGCCGAATAGCAAGTCGAAGTCGCCGAAGGGATCGAACTCGCCGAAATAGGCGCGGCCGGCCTTGATCTTCGCATAGTCCTTGCGGAAAAGGGCCTTGGTGCCGCATAAGGTGTCCTTGAGCGGTTGGTTCAGCAACCAGGTCAAGGCAAGGGAGAAGAAATGATTGCCGAGTATGTTCAGGAAACGCATCGCTTGCGCCTCCATGGGATAGACCAGGCGCGAACCGTTCACGAACTCGGCCTTGTGCGCCGCCAGGGCATGGTAGAATTTCGGCATGTCCTCGGGCGGAACCGCCAGATCCGAGTCCATTATCATCAGGATATCCTTGGCGGCGGCATCGAACCCTAAACGCACGGCATCGCCTTTGCCTTTGCCGGCTTGGCGATAGCGGCTGATTTCGCGATCGGGAAACTCCGCCTTCACCTTTTCGATTTCCTCCCAGGTACCGTCGGTGGAATGGCCGTCCACGAAAATGATTTCCTGGCTCGAGCCGAAAACGGGCAAGCGTTCCACCGCGGCGCGGATGGTCCCTTTCTCGTTGCGGCAGGGCACGACCACGGATACGGAGTACGCCCCGGACGCGGGACGCGCCTTTTTCCGCGCCACGATCACGTTCACAAGGCATAGGCCGCGGAAGCCGGGCAGCGCCGCCAGCCAGCGATTGCACAGGGCCGAGACGAGCGGGATGCGCACCGGCAGGAGGATTTTCCTCTCGCGGGAAACCAAATCGAAATCGGAAAGGTTGAGGAGGTTTTCGATATCGTGCCGGGACATCCAATTGTGGTTCAGTTGCGGCGCTTTGAGTCCCAGGGCTTGCGCCAACTTGACGATGGGCTCCCAGAATACGCTATGGTAATGGAAGATCAAGCGCGTCCTCTCATCGCATGCGCTGCGGATGCACTCCAAGGCCTGCTGGATATCGAGCAGGTCGCCCAGCAGATCCGAACAGATCACGCAATCGAAAGTCTCCTCCAAGCGCAGCGCCTCCGCGTCGCCCAGGCGGAATTCCAAGCCGTCGCCCGCGGAGGATACGCCCGCTTCCGCGCATTTCACCATCTCGCCACTGAGATCGATCCCCAACCCGCGCCGCGGCTGCAGGCTTCTCAAAAGGAAACCGTCGCCGCATCCCACTTCCAGCACGCTTTGGCCGGGCGGGATCAGGAAGCGCAGGTAACGGAGCATTTCCCGGTAATAGTAAGCGTTGATTTTGCGGAAGCGGGCCTTGCGGTTCGCGAGGCGATCGTAAAACTCCCGCAGCTTTTGTTTGCCGGCCTCGTCCGCCTGTTTAGGCGGGGAGCGGGTCCAATCAGGGCCCACCGTCATTTCCGCGGCCGGTAAATTGCGGTGCCGGCTGGCTTGCATCAACGCTCCTTGGATGCGGTGATTATATCATCCCCGCTTTTGCGGCCGCAATCCGGTTCCGCGAATCCGGCGATTTCGTGGCGCCCAAGCCGGAATTTTGGCGGTTCGGGAAGGCCGTATGGGTATAATGGTCCCAATGGTTCGTCCGGCTTTCCGACCGCCCCTGCTTTTCCTGCTGCTATACGGGATTTTCCTGCTGTGTTTCGTCGTGACGCCGCTATGGAATTCCCTTCCCGGCCTGCCGCTCAAAGGCGCGTTCCTGGCCATGAGCTTGACGGCCGGCTTCCTGTGGGCATGGTTGGGGGTCGGGGGCCTCAGCGGGGGCGGTTTGCGTTCGCCCAAAGCGGCGGATACAGGGTGGTTTTTGCTTATCCTGCTGCTGCTCTTCTTCCTGGAACGCCGCCCATTGCTGGCCTCCATCCCTTGGCGCGGCGATGAGGAATACCATATCCGGTTTACCTCGCAATTGGCCGGCCTTTATGCCTCCCATCCTTGGTACCCTCTTGTCTTGGCCGGTTTTCTCGCCTTAGGATGCTTCCTTCCGGTCATGAATCGCAAAGCCATCGCCGCCGCCCTGCTGCTGGGCGCACTGGCCGCCATGGCGGGCTTTCGCGCCCATCTCGATATTTACCATGTGCTCCGCTATCCCATCTTCCTTAAATATCTGGCCGCCTTTCCGGTATACCTATCGAGCGGCTTCTCGCATCCGTTTCCGGAAATCCCTTTTCGCCTGTTCCCCCTGCTGTCCGGCGCCGGCTTGTCCTGGCTGGGATTCCATGCCCTTGCCGGATACGGTGGCGGCTACCGCGAATACCGCGGATACGATATTCCCATCCGCATCGCCGCGGGCATGGCGGTCGCCACCTTGCCCCTGCTCCGCTATTACAACACCTACCTCTACCTGGAAATGCCCGCCGTATTTTGCATGAGCCTGGTCTGTTTCCAGGCCGTCCCCCTCTTGCGCGCCGATCTCGGCTCCCTGACCCGGCATTCCGGCTGGTACGCTCTGTTGCTGATCGGGTTCATCAAGGAAACCACCTTGCCTTTCCTCGCGGCTTTCCTGTGCTGCCGCCTGTTGTTCCGATTACCCGCGCTATTGCAAGGCCTGCGGGATGGAAGCAAAGGGCTTTGGCAGCACTGGCGGCCCTGGCGGTCCTGGCTGGAAGAAGCGGCGGTGATTTTCTGCGTCGGCTTCCCCTTGTTCTTTTATATCTGCTACCGTCTGCAGGCGGGGATATCGCGCGGATACCTCCCGGAATTCTCCCATGTTCTCGACGCGCATTTGCTATTTGCCGCGGCCCGCTCCTGGTGGGACAGCTTCGGACTTTTATTGCCTCTGGCCTTGGCGGGAGCGCTGCTGGCCTTGCGCAGGCGCAAATGGGAAACGCTGCTTTTCCCAGGTCTGGCTTTTGTCTTGACCGCGGCCTTCCATCTGTTCGATTTGGGCATTTATATCGGCTATAGCCGGTTCAACCTCTTCCTGCTTCCCTGCTTGCTGGCATTGTCATGGCAAGCCCTGCGTTACGGGGCTTTCCGCATTCCCGCCGCCACGCTCGCGGGATTGGCCTTGCTGCTGGCGGGCAACATCATCCTCTCTCCCGTGAACGCTGACGGATCCAAAAAGCCGCATTGGGGAGTGTACGGGACCGATGTCGGCGATCATGCCTATCCCTACCGCGAAGCTGTGCTGCAGCTTAAGCAAGCAGGCTTAGGGAAACACGCGCGCCTGACCGGCCTTTATTACCCCTATCCCACCGGTTTCTACCTGGAGCCTGATCAGATGCCAGTGCAATCCTTGGTGGCGCCAGCTTCCGACGAAGCGGTTTTGATGGATTCATTGCTGGCCGCCTCGGACCGGGAGGGATTCACAGCAGTGCTTTACCACGTGCTGGGCGATTCCGTGCCCGTTCTCAAGAATCCTCATGGCTATGGTAACATCCGGATTTTCCGCAACCAGGCGCATGCGTTGGTGCTATTCAGCCGTTGAATCCGGCAACAGCTTCCGCATCTGCAACTCCCGCAAAAACCAGCGCGAAAAAATCTCGGCGCCACTGGGGTTCAAGTGGGCCGCATCATAGAACAGGGAATCCGTCAGGCTTTCCGGATGGACGGTTTCGGAAAGGCGGAAGGCCCCGGAGCTATCGCCCCGATCGGCGCCCGAGGCGGAGAAGAAATCCAGGAAATGGACATTTTTCAATGGCTTCGCGAAAGCGCTCAGTTCGCTTGCGAACACCCGCTCCGCCGCAATGGCGCCACGGTTCTCCGGAGCGCGCATCCAGGTAGGGCCGTAAGGCGATTGGAACACCACCGTAGGAATGCCTAGTTGATCCAAGCGTTCCAGGGTTTCCCTGAATTGGCGCCAGCGGATCCCGTCCAGGCGCAAATCCATATACCAGGGATTGGCCAGCAGCGGATCCGGCCCTATTTGCCGGTTCCATACCCGTTCGGCCCGGTAAAAGCCTTTGCCCGGATACACGTCATACCCGGCCGTCCAATAATCCCCGCATTCGAAGCGCATCCCTTTCCATTCGCGCCGGCGATAGAGACGGAATGCTTCCCGGTAGTATCGCAGCAAGTCCAGCGGGCGTTTACGGAAAATGCGGAAATGATCGGGTACGCCCAATTCCGCGAAGGAGGCCTCGCTCATGAAACCCGCGTCCAGGGAGCCGTCATTGATCTGGTAAATGCCGACGCTGATCACGATCAACTTCGTCCTGGAGATCAGCTCGGGATGCCTGGCGAGCGCGTTGGCGGAGGTGATCAGGTCGCCGGCCGCTATCGCCACGTTTAGACAACTGCTTCCCGTACCGGCTTCGAACACCGCCGGGATCAATTGGAAGTTCGCCCGCGAATCCCCCGTTATCAATATCCTGGGGCTCCCGAACCGCGCTTCCAGGGCGCAAATCTTGCCCTCCAGGCTATTGTTCAGGATCTCTCCGCGCAGCCGGGGCGAGATTATCGACCAGGCCAGGAAGAAAGCCGCGCAAGACAGCAGGATCAGCAAGCTCACGGATAGGAAAATGGCCGTGAGGCGGTGCATGGGCTTATCTTACCATCCCCTACCAAGGCTCACAAGCCTCGACCGCCCTCGCTTCCGCCGCATGGGCCAGGAAAATCCGGGCCCCGCCCTTCCCCCTTCCGCCCCTTGGGTCTATTATTAACCTCCCCGGAACCGCCGGATCAGAAAGGACCTATGGCCAGCACAGTCGACGAAATCACCATCAACTACGAAGAAGAAGGAGTCCTGCTCTGCAAGGAAGTCCTAAAGGAGATTCTGACCAAGGGCACCTGGGCCACCATCATGTTCAAATATCAGGACTTGGACAAGGCAACCAACAGCTTCAAGGCCCCCAAGATTTCCATCCGCCGCTACCAAAAGCGCAACGGGGAATATAAATCCATGAGCAAATTCAATATTTCCTCCATCGCCCAGGCCAAGAAGGTGGTGGAAGTACTGGTCAAATGGACCGAGAACGAAGCCGGCAACGATGGCGACGCGGGCGGCGAGGACTAGGCGCTTTTGGTAAAGGTCGAGTGTGCCGATATCGGCACTTTACCCGTCCCCAAGATCCGCGCTTTGGCGCGCCTGGCCGAAACGGTCTTGCGCGCCGAACTGCCCAAGGCCGCCCAAAAGAAAATGGGAACCGTGAATCTGGTTTTTTGCGAAAATGCCTATGTCCGCGACCTCAATAAGCGCTTCCGCAAGCTGGATAAGGTTACGGACGTGCTTTCCTTCCTTTATCAGGAAGAGGATGTTTTCGGGGAGATTTACATAGCCACCCTTAAGGCTCAAGCTCAGGCGCCCCGTTGGAAAAACTCTTTTTATGACGAATTAAGGCGTTTGGTGGTGCATGGAGCCCTGCATTTGGCTGGTTACGATCATATGGTTGCGAAGGATCGCAAGGCCATGCGGGCACGCGAAGATCTACATTTGGGCCTTTGAAATGAATTATATTTGACCGGATAGGGCCCTTCCGGTCCGAAAAATCTGCACCCAGTGGACTCCTCCTCTCCCTTACGCGCCCTACTTTTCTTCCTCCTGGCAACGGGATTGAGCGGGATTTTAAGCGGGGTCAAAACCGTCATCGGTTTTTTCCGAGGCCAGAATTCCGTCCATTCCCTGAACGGGGACTCTTCCGAGATTCAAAGTGTGGTGGAGAAAGCCACGGTACTCTGGGAAAAACCCGGATTTTTCGAATCCATCAGCGTGGGACGCTTCCTATTGGATGGAGCCGCCATCCTGGCCGGTACGCGTTACCTGATCTATCTGTTCCCGGAAACGGGCATCGCGACTTTGGGTTGCATCGGGATCCTGCTGGCTTTCGCCGTTTCGCATTGGCTGTTCCCCATCCTGGCACAGGCTTTTTGCTCCTCCTTGGGCCATTGGGCCCTCCGGGTTTACCGGTTCTATAGCTTCTTTTTCATGGGCAAACTCGGCGAACTCCTTTTCCAGGCCCATGATATGGCGCTCCGCAAACTCGGTATCGATCCCAAGCTCAGCTTCCTGGGCGAAACCAACCTGCAGAAGCTCTCCCCCGCCTCGGATGACGAAAACCCCGATCGCAGCGGCCTCCGCGATGATGAAAAGGAAATGATCCGCAGCATCTTCGATTTGCGGGAAACGCAGGTCAAGGAAATCATGACCCCGCGCGTGGACGTGGCGGGCTTGGAAATCGGCGCGTCTTTCCGCGAGGTGCGGGACCTTATAGCCAAGGAAAAATACAGCCGCATCCCGGTATACAAGGATGCCATCGACCACATCCAGGGCATTCTCCATACCATGGATCTGATGAGCTT
>JBDSWM010000198.1:0-8825 GCA_039926685.1 Fibrobacteria bacterium
CCATCATGTCCGCATCCGGCTCCGCAGGGATCTTTTTCCTGAGCTTGCGCGCCTCCTCACGCTTCTCATCGAAGCTCTTGCTGGTAAGCTGCCCGTCGAAATCGAAAAGGTCGGCGAAAGGCGAGCCTATGCGCGGCGGGCGCTTCTTGGGATCCACCTCGGGCTCGATGGCGCTTTCCTGGAACAGGTCCGCTTCGATATGCATCTGGATGGCTTGCGCCGCGTCGATCAAGCGTTCCACGGCATCGATACCGTAGTCTTCCTCGTATTTCCGCAGGCGTCCGGCCGATTCACTGGCGGAAGTGAGCATGTCCCGGCGGGTGCGGCCGAAATAGATGTTGTTCTTCATGAAGTCGTTATGGCCGTACACATGCGCCATCACCAGCACCTGGATGGGATAGGGGTTGGTGCGCATCAGGAAGGCCCGGGAAGGATTGGAGTTCAGGACCACCTCGTAGGGAATGCCGCCGCTGTACTCATATTGGGTGCGTTGCTTTTCGTAGTCGCGGCCGAAGGACCAATGCGAATAGTTCACGGGCAGGTTGTAGGACATGATCTCGAGCATTTTCTGCGCCGGAATCACGTCGAACTCCTGGGGGAAGCAATCGAGGCCGTATTCCGCCACTATCTTCTGGATGTGGTTGTCTGCCTTGACCAGACGTTTGATATCGTCCTTTTCCCTGCTCATACCCGTTTTTCCTTGGAGAAGAACACCTTGAGGGCCGGATACACATGGCCCTTGTTTTTCATGATCACGCCCGCCAACGGCAATTCGGCCCTTTGGCCCAGGTAATATTCAAAGTCGGAGTCCCTATAAGAGGTGTACCGCTCCAGGCTGAACGTCTCTTCGAAATTGCGCATCAATTGCTGCCCATAAGCTACTTCGGTGCGGATTTCCCCATAGCCGACCATGTTGGGGTTCCTCTCCATCAGGCGTTTGACGCTGACCATGGTCTTGGCGGGATCCCAATCCTCGCCATCCGAGAAATGGAAGGCGTAGATGTTCCATTTGGAGGGCGGATAATCGGAGTCGATGAGGTTGCAGGCCAGGTCGTAAGCGGAAGCGCAAATGGTGCCGCCCGATTCGCCTTTGTGGAAGAATTCGTCCTCGTCAACCAGCTTGGCTTCGGAGGTATGCGCGATGAAGCGGATTTCCACGTTGCGGTACTTATGCTTAAGGAACTCGACCATCCAGAAGAAAAAGGAGCGGGCCAGGTATTTCTTGGTGGTGGACATGGATCCTGAAACGTCCATCATGGCCAGGATGACGGCGTTGCTGTGGGTTTCCAGGTTTTCCTTGACCGTCCGGTAACGCAAGTCGTTATGCTGGATGAACGGCTTGAGCTTGTCCTCTTCATCCAGCAGTTCCGCCTCGGGATTCTCCTTGTTCAGGAGCTCCAGGGCTTTCTGGTAATCGCCCCGGAACTTGTTCAACGCCTTCTGGCACAGATCCAGCGGCTTGCCGGTTTTCTCTGCGAGCTTGGAAACGGAATCGGCCGTGCGCCGCAAGGCATTGCGGAAGCTGCGCTTTTTGTCCAAATTGGGCTTGAGGCCGTGCTTTTCCACTTCCTCGAAACTCCAGCCGGAAGGCACCACCGTTTCGGCGATCTCCTTCCGCCGCAAATCGGGGAGCTGGAGATCTTCCATCATCATCTGGATCAATTCCTCGATGTCGACTTCCGTTTCCATGTAATCTTCGCCGGCGGCGTCCGCGGGCTTGCCGCCCTTACCGGGGCCTTGCCCCTCGCCGTCAGGAGCGGGCCTGCGCCCGATCACGTCCCCCTTGTCCTTCTTGCCGTGGCCGAGTCCATAGCCGCCGCCGCCCTCGCCTCCTTTGCGCTTGCCGTAGATGAACTGGTAGCTCTTGATGCCGCGGATGGGGATCTTCACGGTCTGGCCCTTTTTCCGGGAGATGATGCTCTCCTCGGAAATCACGTCCGCGATGTTTTCGCGGATGCTCTCTTTGATCTTCTTCTGATGGCGGGCGACGTCTTCCTGGCCGCGTTTGGAAAAATCCCAGTCGACTTCTCTGACTGTCATGGGAACTCCTGTATGGTCCGCCCCGTTCTATCGAAACCGGGACATGTAACGCCAGGCGTCTGGCGGCGGCGCCGGGTGGAATAAAAAGGCCGAACTGAAGCGAAATCAGTTCGGCCGAATTTCCCCCGAAGGCCGATTACTCTTCTTTCCGCAGCACTTCACCGACGAATTGGAGCAGCCTTTCCGCGTTGCGTTCGCTATAGCCTTTGCTCTTCAAGGCTTCGATGGCGTCATCGCGGCGCTTGACGGTCTTGGGATCCTTCTTGTTCGGATCGGCGATGGTGAGGCTTACCACGTTCTTGAGATCCGCCATCAGCTTCTTCTCGATGGCCTCGTTGAGGGGCTGGTACGATTTGAAGTCGAAGGGCTTGCCCTGGTCCATGGCATCCGACTTGAAAACGAAAATGCCCTGGCGGAACTCCCGCTTGGCATTCTCGCTCACGCCGATCATCTCCTCGATGCTGCGCATCAGCTTTTCGTCCGGCTCCAGCGGTTCGCCCGTGACCGGATCCGTCATCTTCTTCTTGAGGCAGAAGGAGGTGGTGTTCTTGATGTAATTATCGAACAGGGATTGGGCCTGATCCTCGTAAGCGAACAGGAAGGCGCGGTTGACCTCTTTCTTGGCCACTTCGCGGTACTCGCCGTTGACGCTGCCCTTATCCGCCATCAGCAGGCGCAGATAGCGCTCCGCCTCCTCTTCCGAGAAGCCGATGTGATGGCCGAAATTGTTGCGCAAGGAGCGGATCACGTCCAGGGGCATGATGCTGCCTTCCTTCTCCTTCTCCGAGAGCGCCACGTTGATCGCATTCACCACGAATCGCGGCGAGATGCCGAACATGCCTTCGCCTTTCTTCTTGCCTTCCTGGCGCAGGGATTTCAGATCCACTGGATCCTTTTCCTGTTCCATCACGGCCTCGCCGTTGTAATACCGCATCTTCTTGACCAGATCCGGGCACAACGCGGATTCGGTAAGACGCGTGAGCACGGCGAACATGGCCGCCACCTCCAGGGAGTAGGGCGCGATGTCGATATGCGAGAATTGCGAACTGGCGATCATCTTCTTGTAGATCTTCACTTCATCGTCCACGCGCAGATTGTAGGGCACGTAGATGGGGTACATGCGATCGTGGAGGGCTTCATTCTCCTTGTTCGACTTGAACTTGTCGAATTCGGTCTGGTTGGTATGCGACAGGATGACAAGGTCGGTATAGATTTGCGGGAAGCCCGGTACCTTGATCAACTGCTCCTGCGCCACCGTGATGAGCACGTAATGGAACTTGATGTCGCATTTCAGGATTTCGATGTATTCGATCAGGCCGCGGTTGCTGATCTCCAGCTCACCGTCCAGGCTGTATGCCCGCGGATCCGTTTCGCCGTATTCGGTGATCTTGCTGAAATCGACGTGGCCGATCAGCTCGGAAATATCCTGGTTCTTGGGATCGCTGGGCTGGAAAGTGCCGATGCCGCGGCGCGCGCGTTCGGACAGGGTGACTTGCTTGACCTTCACCTTTTCCCACAGCACGTTCCCCTTGTCATCCTTGAACTCGGGATTGTTCAGCAGCCGGTGCCGGCAGATGGGGCACAGATCGCCTTCGATCTTGACGCCGCTCAGGATGTCTTCCCATTTGCCGCGGTCATGGCGCGGGACAAGATGCAGGGGATCCTCGGCCATGGGGCAGCCATCGATGGCATACAATGGCGCGTTGGTGGAATACTCCTCCAGCCGCTTCTTGAGAAGGCTGGAGATAGAGGACTTGCCGGAGGAAACCGGTCCGACCAGCATGAGGATGCGTTTGCCGGTTTCTGTGCGCCGGGCACCGGCGTGCAGGAACTTCACGATGTCGTGGATGGATTCGTCCACGCCGAAGATCTGCCCTTCGAAGAAATTATAACGGACCAGATCCTCGTATCCGGGTTGCAGGATCTTTTCCGTGGTAGGGCTGGTGCCCTGACCGATGATCATGTTATAAAGCCGGCTGGGCGCGGACATGGCGATGGCTGGATTCGCCTTCACCAGTTCCATGTATTCGAGGCAGGTTCCCTGCCACGAGGCCGCGTTCTTCTTGGCGCGGTTTTCATTGATAATAGATTGGAAATCTTGGTTATCGCTGGCCATGGGTGGGTTCCCCTTCTCCTATATAGTACGTTTTCCTTTTTCGAAAAACATCAATTTTCTCAATAATTCGGCAGGCGCTACTCGTTCAGAGACGGGTTCAGGTCCCCCCGGAGCGGGAGGATGTGAATGCCATCAAAATTGTAAATCTAACTGCGCGGATGTCCGTAAGCCAACGCAAATCAAGCTCTTAATTCCCAAAGGGACTCCATCTCATGGAAAACCTCTCCGCGAGACGCTTCCTCCAGGAAACCGCTTATGGATGCTTGCGCTTTCCGCCCGATAGCGTTCCTTAACTCGGGCGACGCGTCCAGGCGGATCATCCATTGCGCAGCGGCGGCAACCGAGGGCTCCGCCCAAACTTGCGCTACGTCCCCGGAGATCGCGAAGTATTGCGTTCCTGGATCCAGCGGCACCAAGGTGAAAGGGACCGGGCAGGAATTATCCGAATCCATGAAATCCACATTGCCCGACCACGCCGTCGCGATCACGGGCTTGCCGAGCGCCATGCATTCCATCATGCCCAGACCGAGCCCTTCGCCGCGGTGCAGGGAAACGTACACGTCGATGCTTGCGAACAGGGATGCCACCTCGGCATAGGGCAGGGATTGATCCACGATGTGGACATTGCCGGCTTGGGCGGCGACGGCTTTGAACCTGTCCACCACCTTGCGCGCATCCTCGTTCATATCCGGATTGTTGATCTTCACCACCAACAGGGCCCTTCCGTCCGGAAAGGCGCGCTGGAAGGCGTCCAGCACCGCCAACGGATTCTTGCGCTGCATGCCGCTGGAAATATCGAAGCTGAAAAGGAAAACCGTGCGGCCCTCGGCGAATCCCCAGCGCGCCCGATCGGGCGCGGCCCGGGGAAGATCCAGCGTCTGGCGATAATAGCGACAGGGAGCCGTGACGCCGGCATCGGCGATGGCCGCCGCTATGAAACGGCTGGGCGCCAGCACCAGATCCATCCCGTCTAGCACGGGCTTCCAGGAGCGCGGGAGCCTGGGGAGCTCCCAATAGGCGACGCAGGCATTGTACCTCGATCGCGTTTCCACCAATCCGGGCAGATCCCGGAACAGCCCTTCCAGACCGGGTGGGTTCATGTGGAATAAATTGATGGGATGCGGCAAAGCGGCGCCGGCTTGGACGAAATGCGACCGGGCGGAGAAATCGTGGCCGGTGCGGTTCCCCCCCGGATCGATGTCCAGAACGCTGAAGGGCATCCCCATGCGCTCTAACAAAGCGGCCGTGTTGCGCAACGCGACCCCGAGGCCGAAGTTGGCGGTTGCGAAGCCGATGAGATTGAAGCCGATTGCCATGGGTTTTGCTATTATTTTCGCACGATAGCCTGTCGGAATCAATCCCCAGCGGACGAACGGACCCATGACCAAGATCAACTCCCATTACCAGAAATTGCAAGCCGGTTACCTGTTTCCCGAAATCGGCAAGCGCGTGCGCGCCTATGCCGCGGCCAATCCCTCCGCCAAGGTGATCCGCTTGGGCATCGGGGACGTGGTCCTCCCCCTGCCCTCCCCCGTCCTGGAAGCCATGCATAAAGCCGTAGATGAAATGGGCAAACCGGAAAGCTTCAAGGGATACGGGCCCGAACAAGGTTACGATTTCCTGCTCCAGGCCATCTCCGACCATTTCAAGACCCAGGGAGCCGAAGTCGCCGCGGATGAGATATTCGTTTCCGACGGTTCCAAATGCGATACCGCCAATATCCAGGAAATCTTCGCCACCGACAATATCATAGCCGTGACGGATCCGGTCTATCCCGTTTATGTGGATACCAATGTGATGGCCGGCCGCACGGGCGACGCCGAGAATGGACGCTACGGCAAACTGGTATACATGCCCACCACGGCGGAAAACGGTTTCGATCCGGAGCTCCCCAAGGCGACGGCGTCGGGTTCCAAGCCCGATATCATCTATCTCTGCTCGCCCAACAATCCCACCGGGGCCGTGATGCCGCGTTCCTCGCTGGAAAAATGGATCGCATACGCCAAGGCCAACGAAGCCATCATCCTCTTCGACGCCGCCTACGAGGCCTTCATCACCGAACCTGGGCTGGTGCACTCTATCTACGAGATCCCGGGCGCGCGCGAAGTCGCCATCGAGTTCCGGAGCCTATCCAAGACCGCCGGTTTTACCGGCACCCGTTGCGCCTATACCGTGGTCCCGAAAGAACTGAAGGCCCGCAACGACAAGGGCGAGCTGGTATCCGTGCATGCCCTGTGGAACCGCCGCCAAACCACCAAGTTCAATGGCGTCAGCTATCCCATCCAGAAAGCGGCTGCGGCCATCTTTACGGACGCCGGATCCAAGGCGGTGAAGGAAAACATCAAGTATTACATGGAGAACGCCCGCATCATCCGCGAAGGATTGCGGAGCGCCGGCTATACCGTGTACGGCGGCATAAACGCCCCGTATATCTGGTTGAAGGTGCCGGGAAATTCCACCTCCTGGAATTTCTTCGACAAGCTGCTCAATGAGGCCCAGGTGGTGGGCACGCCCGGTTCCGGATTCGGCACCTGCGGCGAAGGTTATTTCCGCCTGAGCGCGTTCGGATTCCGGGAGAATGTCCTGGAAGCCGTCGAGCGCATCAAAAGCCGCGTCAAACCCTGATTAGGTAGCGGCGGGTTTAAAACTTAACTTGTCCGGAAAAGGAGGCCTTTTCATGAGAACCTTTCTCAAAAGCCTTGTGCTGTCGACTTTCGCTCTTGCACTGTCCGCCCAGGCGGCCGGAAGGAATTTCGGATTGGGAGTGGAATTGGGGGATCCCACCGGATTCTCCGCGAAGCTGTGGACCAGCGCCACCACCGCCCTGGATTTCAACCTGGGATGGGGAGGATACTGGACCGGCCGGGACGGCTATTATGATCCGGAGTGCGACCGCAGAAGCTTTTACGATCGCAACCGGAATTATTGCGATGACCAGGCCTACAATTACCGGGGAGACTATTACGGGTATGGCTGGCGCATTTTCCACGTCCATGCCGACTACCTGTTCCACAATTTCGACGCCATCCGCTCCACCGAGCGGTTCCCGCTTTTCTACGGGCCCGGCATTTCCGTGAATTACCGCGATTATAATTTCCTGCAATTGGGCGTGCGGGGGGATTTCGGCATCGCCTGGATGCCCCGCCGCGTTCCCATGGATATATTCCTGGAGCTGGCGCCCACCATGCAACTGTTCCCAGGCCCCGCTTTCGAGGTCAGCGGCGGGATAGGGGCGCGCTACTACTTCTAGGCGGAACTACCCACCGGCAAGCGCGCGCCGAGACAAAGCTTCCCGATACGCGGCCTCAGTGGCCGCGACGGTGCGCTCCCATCTGAAGGCCGCAGCGCGCGCATGCAATCCCGCATCCCCGGGTCCGCTGTCCCGGTCCCAAGCCTCGCTTATCTTTTCGGCGAGGCCGCGTACATCATCCGGTTCGGCATACAGGCAGCTTTCCCCCAGATAATCGCGGATGGTGCCATAGTCCGTCGTCACCACCTGCCTGCCCCATAGCGCGGATTCTAAAGTGGCCAAGCCGGGTAGTTCATACCAACTTGGAAGGCAGGAAACCTTCGCGCTACGATAGGCGGAACGCAGCAAGGGCGAAGCCAACCGTCCCGTGAAGACGGTCCGGCCGCGGCGGGAGAACTTCCGGCAGGCTTCCGCATATTCCGGGGCATAGGAAAACCCGCCATCGGCGAAGACCACTGTGACCTCGCTCTCCTCCAAAGCGGCCAGTAGCATGAGCTGATTTTTCCGGGGTTCCAAGCGCCCCACGCAGAGGATGAATTCGTCCAACCCGAAAACTTTCCGGAAATCCTCTTCCGCATTCCCGCCTTGCAGCCCTTCGTCAATTCCCTTTCCATCCCGTTCCGGAGACGAACCTGCGGCCAGGGGAACGATGCGGGTCCGCGCGGATGGATAATCCCTCAACACCGTCGCCGCCTCTTCCCGGCCCGTGCACAGGATGGCAGCGGCCTTGGCTGCATCCGCGCATAAGGGCATTGCGGCGGCCGGGCATTCCTTCAACAATGCCAGGCTGGATTCCAGGCGCGCGCGCGGCTGACCGGCCGCGACGTATTTTTCCAGTACCACAGCGGTGGCCAATGCCCGGTTGAGGAAGCGGGGCCAGTCTTCTTGCAGTGCATGGATCACGAACGGGACCCCTTTGCCGGCCGCATCCCGCGCATGGGGCGCAATCCAGTCCGGCAGGGTGAGATTGAAAAGATGCACGATATCATAATGTCGGGCATCCAAAGCGCTCCCGGTGTCGACGTCCACGGTATGTCCCAAGGCGCGCAAGCCTTCGCGTAAACCTTCCAACAGCACGGTATCGCCACCCGGACGGGTGAAGGTGTCGCTCCGGTTGCGCATCAGGATCTTCAGCGGTGAGGCGGCAGGGATGGCAGATAGGCGATTGCGTGGAATCCTCATGCTGATGGCCTTGGCCGGCCGGAAGCGTTCATGGGGAAAGCGGGGCGGGAACGCCTGCGTAGATTTCCTTGAGGCGGCGCGCGGTCTTATCCCAACCGTAGCTTTGATCCACGAAAGCGCGCAACTGCGGATCCGGATCGCTATCGTAGGCTTGCAGGATGGCGGCGCGGATTCCGGTCGGATCATCCGGTTCGCAATAACGCACCTTATCCCCGAAATAATCGCTGGCGGTTCCCC
>JBDSWM010000199.1:0-12559 GCA_039926685.1 Fibrobacteria bacterium
AATTGTGGGAACTCGGGTTCTTCCAGGACACCGAATCCAACCGGCAAGCGTTCCGCCTCCTGAAGGAAAGGGGATATGTCCGATATGATGATCTGCCCCTACGCACCAAAGATGGTTCGAGCCGCGAGGTGGAGTTCGTCAGTAACATATACGCCGTGGATGAACAATGGGTGATCCAATGCAACATCCGCGATATCACCGCGCGGAAACTGGCGGAAAAGGCCCTGTCCATCAGCGAAACTTCTCTGCGCCAGTCGCAGAAACTGGAAGCCATGGGCCGGCTTTCCGGAGGCATCGCGCATGACTTCAACAATCTGCTCACGGTCATTACCGGCTATGCGGATCTGGCCCAAACCATGGTCGCTCCCGAAGGCGCCTTACGGGATACCTTGGATGAAATCCTCAAAGCCGGGGAACGCGCCACCGGGTTGACCCGGCAATTGCTCGCTTTCAGCAGGCAACAGATCCTCGCGCCCAAGATCCTCGGCCTCAACGCCATCATAACGGACATGCGCGTAATGCTGGCCAGGTTGATCGGGGAGTCCCTCTTCATTTTCGATGACCTGGATCCGGACCTGGGATTCGTAAAGGTCGATTTGGTGCAAATGCAGCAAATCCTCATGAATCTGGTGATCAATGCCCGCGACTCCATGCCCAATGGCGGTGAAATAACCATCACCACCCGCAATTCCGACTTGGACCGGGAATATGCGGAAGAGCATCCCGAAGTGGCTCGCGAGAACTACGTCATGCTTTCCGTGCGGGATAGGGGGACGGGCATGGCGCCCGATGTCAAGGCCAGGATTTTCGATCCCTTCTTCACCACCAAGCAGATAGGGAAAGGATCCGGCATGGGATTGGCCACGGTCCAAGGCATCGTGGGGCAAAGCGGCGGCTATATCATGGTCGAAAGCAGCCTGGGTAAAGGCTCGGAATTCCGGATCTACCTGCCCCGCATGAAAAAGGAAGAACAGACCCCGGAAATCATGACCCCGATGGGCGATAAGGATGCCTACCGTGGGTCCGAAACGGTGCTGCTTGCGGAGGACGAGGAGATGGTGAGGACGCTCGTCCGCACGGTGCTGGAACTGTCCGGCTATAAGGTGCTGGAATCGGATGGGGGCGCTGCGGCTTTGGCCTTGGCCCGAACCTATGCCGGCACTATCGACCTGCTTTTGACGGATATGCTGATGAACGGCTTGAGCGGAAGGGAATTGGCCGAAAGTTTCCTATTGCTCAGGCCCGACACCCGGGTGCTCTTCATGTCGGGTTATAGCGATGATCTGGTGATCGAGGACGGTCTGCTCGGGAAGGAAGGCGGATTCGTGCAAAAGCCGTTCGCGCCGACCCAGCTTATCAAGGCAGTGCGGGAAGCCTTGGATCGAAGCCGGGTGCCGATGGATTCTAAGGACCCCTCCGTGAGCACTTAAATGGTGATTTCCCGAAGGCCGGAAAATGGATTACATCACCCGATCAGCTGTAACGGGTGCGGTAGCCTTCTCTTCCGAAGCCTGGTCCCGCGTCTTGGCTGGCTTGGGTTGCACGGGAATCACCTTCATGTCCACCAATTCGGTGCTGCAAGCTTGCGGATCCGACGATAAAGACAAAACCGAAGTATTGCCCGAAGGCTCCACCATCACCGTCAGCCGGTTCTTCACCTTCATATTCAGGAGTTCCAGCTTCAGCTCCAGTCGCTCCTTGGTGCGGTTCTCCACCAGGAACATAACGCTGGCGCCATCGGCCACGCAGTTCTCCGGCTTTTTGCCGTAAACGCTGACCTTGGCATCCTGCTTGACAAGCTGGAAGGATTCATCCGCGGCCATGGCGGAAGCGGTGCAGAGTAACAATCCGGCTACGATGGCATTGGCGGTCATGGGTCCTCTTACGCTGTTAAGCGTATTCTATGATTCCAAAAAAGCAATATCAATTCATTTGGCGTGGTTGAAAGAAGATAGCAATCGCAGGGTCTCGCGAAAACTCCCGGAGCTCTCCCGCATCATTACAAAAAGGAAACGGTGCGTATTTTGCTGTTGCATATGCCTAGCTCCGGCTACCTCCTTTTAACCGTAAAGGAAAGAGGCATGCGAAACATTTTTCAAATCCTGGTTTTGGGTTTTTTTATGAGCTTGGCGATGCCAACGCGAAGAACGGAAACCGCCAGGTTACCCAGTGAAGAGGAAGATGTCGCGGATTGCGAGGATTGCGTGATCGTGAGGGCAACGGAGGTCGCGGTGCCGGCCCTTTCGCCCGGGGCGGTTGGATAACCCTGCGCCCCGGACAGTGCGGGCCCTTTTGTCCGCTGGCGGCGCAAAGGCTAGAATGTGCGAGGATTTGTCGGTAACTGCTAGGCTGGCTTATGAATGCCTTGCCGATTCCCCCGGCGGGACCGCCATCAAAATCGCGGTCCTACTCTGAAGTGGGCCTGGTCGGGGGCTTTAATTGCTCTTTCTGGCCGAGATAGACGTTTTTGCCTACCAGCTTATCGATTTCCCGGCGTAGACGGAGTTGATAGGCCGCCTGGCCGTCCCCCAGAACCTCCTGGAAGGGATCCATGATATCCCCGCCGCGGATAACGCTGCGCACGAAGAGGTTGAAACGCCCCAAGACCGGCAATCTTTCCTTAGCGGGAAAGTTATGCTTGCGGCTGCTGCGCAGCCTCCGGCTGCGGCGCAGGTTCTTGATGGCGGTCTTGGTTTCGTAAAGACTGGCTTCGCGAACCGTGAGCCAAGCCATGGCAGCCAGGCCCAAAAGAAAAATCGCCAGCAACCACATCCCAGTCTGGCTTCCCATCGCATTTGTTTTCATGGTGATATCCGCCGCGTACATGGAACCGTCCTCCTACGGAATTGATCCTACCACCGGGCAAATAATGCGGCTACAACTAAGTGCACAACTAAGTGATATTGAACGAAATAGGATTTTCCCCGATACGCCCGAATGCGCCTACTGACTGGGCCGGACGCCGTTCACTACTGCGGAAAAAGGCGGGTAACCCCTCTCATGACTAACGGAAAGGCAGCTGGGAGCGTGGCCTTTTCCGGTCAAATTGCGACTGCCGAATATGCCATGGGAACTCTGAAAAGTTGGAGCTTAATTTAACCAGAATCGATTAAATCGCTTTATTTCAAAGGATTATGGCGGACCCGCCCATCGAGGAATAGCTAATTCCCTCGCCGAAAACTCGGCGCCGGATTTAAGCTCCTGAGCCAAGGCGGTGGGAGGTGGTTACCCGACTTCCAGTTGAATTCGCCACTTTTTTCTAGTTTCAGACCGCCGTAAAACAACAAGACCGAAGCCGGCGCAATGTCTGGCCGGATCATCCAGGAGTCTCACAATGAATACATGGAAACGCGCATCCGCCATGGGATTGGCGGCACTTGCCGCTACCTTTTTCGCCTGCGATAAAATCGACACCAAAGGCTCGCGCGAGCTCAAGACCCAAAAGGACAAGGTCAGCTACGGCATCGGGCTGGACATCGGCCGCAGCTTCAAGCAACAGAACCTGGCCGCCGGTGATGTCGATCTGGACAAGCTCCGCATCGGCATCAACGACGCCCTTGGGGGGGTGAAACCCGCCCTTTCGGACTCGCAATTGCAGGAAACCATGATGGCCTTCCAGAAGGAAATGATGGCGCGCGTCGATTCCACCAATAAGGTCAAGGCCGCCGAAAATGAAAAGCAGGCCAAGGAATTCCTGGAAAAGAACGGCAAGGAACCCGGAGTCATCACCACCGCCAGCGGACTGCAATACAAGATCCTCACGGAAGGAAAAGGGGCCAAGCCCGATTCCGCCAGCACGGTAACGGTGAACTACGTCGGCACATTGCTGGACGGCACCGAATTCGACAGTTCCATCAAACGCGGACAGCCGGTTTCCTTTCCGGTGGGCAATGTCATCAAAGGCTGGACGGAAGCCCTGCAGTTGATGCCCGTGGGTTCCAAATGGAAGCTGTTCATTCCGCCCGCTCTCGGCTACGGTGAACGCGGCGCGGGTAAGCAAATCGGTCCCAATTCGGCTTTGATTTTTGAAGTCGAACTGGTGTCCCTGGGCGAACCGAAGCCTGCCTCCATGCCGAACGCGACCCCTCCGACCGGCAAACCGACGCTGCACCCTACCGCCCACTAACCGCATCGCATAAGAGGGTACCATGGCCGAAGCATCCATCAGACCCTTCAAGAAAATCATGGTTGCGAATCGCGGCGAAATCGCGATTCGCATTTTCCGCGCCGCCGCCGAAATGGGAATCCAGACGGTGGCCATCTACTCGACGGAAGACCGTCTCCACCTCCACCGCTACAAAGCCGACGAAGCCTACCTGGTGGGCGTGGGCAAGACGCCGGTGGGAGCCTATCTCGCCATCGACGAGATCGTGGAACTGGCCGTGGACAAGGGCGTAGACGCCATTCACCCCGGTTACGGATTCCTCTCCGAAAACGCCGATTTCGCGCGCGCCTGCCGCAATGCCGGCATCGCTTTCATCGGACCTCCCCCGGAGGTCCTGGACGCCATGGGCGACAAAGTGGCCGCCCGTTTAATCGCGGAAAAGGCCCAGGTGCCCACCGTACCCGGCACCAAGGACGCCGTGGAAAGCGAACAGGACGCGCTCCTCTTCGCCAAGGAATACGGTTATCCCCTGATCATCAAGGCCGCCATGGGCGGGGGTGGCCGGGGCATGAGCATCGTCAACGATCGCAGCGAATTGCTCAATGCCATCGCCCGTTCGCGGGCGGAGGCCGAAGCCTCCTTCGGCAACCCGAAGGTCTTCATCGAGCGCTATCTGGATGGCCCCAAGCATATCGAAGTGCAGGTGCTGGCGGACAAGTACGGCAACATGGTGCACCTGTTCGAACGCGATTGCTCCATCCAGCGCCGCCATCAGAAGGTGGTGGAAATCGCCCCCGCCCTCAATCTCAGCCCCAAGCAAAAGCAGGCCTTGTACGCCGATGCGCTCGCCATCGCGCGCCAAGTGGACTATGTGAACGCGGGTACCGTGGAATTCCTGGTCGACAAGAAGGGGCATCATTATTTCATCGAAGTGAATCCCCGCATCCAGGTGGAGCACACCATCACGGAGGTCATCACGGGGCGGGACATCGTGCAATGCCAGATCCGCATAGCCGAAGGCTACCCGCTGCCCCATGATTTCATCCGCATACCCGATCAGGCGCATATCAAGAAAAGCGGCTATTGCATCCAATTGCGCCTCACCACGGAAGATCCCCAGAACAATTTCGCGCCCGATCACGGCAAGATCACGGCTTTCCGGGCCGGGGAAGGCATGGGCATCCGCCTGGACGCCGGCTCCGGATTCGACGGCGCCGTCATCACCCCCCATTACGATTCCCTGCTGATCAAGGTCTGCTCCTGGGGGCTGCAATTCGATCAGGCCGCGAACAAGGCTTTGCGCGCCATCCGCGAATTCCGCATCCGCGGGGTCAAGACCAACATCCCCTTCCTGGAAAACGTACTCAAGCATCCGGACTTCCTGGCGGGCGAATGCACCACCACGTTCATCGAGACCCACCCGGAGCTGTTCGATTTCAAGCCCAAGCTCGATCGCGCCAACAAGGTGCTGGACTACCTGTCCCAGATAGCCGTGAACGGGTTCCCGGATATCGATCCGGCCCGTCCCGGAGGCGCATCCTCGAGGATGGCTCGCTTCCAGGCGCCCAAGGTTCCCGCCGCTCCCAAATCCGCCCCACCGGTCTCCCCCGCCTTCGCCGTGTTCAAGGCCCAAGGCGCCAAAGGCCTGGCCGATTGGATGCGCAAGCAGAAATCCCTGCTGCTCACGGATACCACCTTCCGCGACGCTCATCAATCCCTGATCGCCACGCGCATGCGCAGTGACGATCTTTTCCGCATTTCCCACGCGACCGCCCATCTCGCTTCCCGGCTATTCTCCAACGAGATGTGGGGCGGAGCCACATTCGACGTTGCCCTGCACTTTCTGCACGAGGATCCCTGGGAGCGCTTGCGCCTCATCCGCCGCCTCATGCCCGGCACCTTGCTGCAAATGCTGCTGCGATCCGGCAACGCCGTGGGCTACACCAATTATCCCGACAACATCGTAAACCGTTTCATCGACGCATCCGCCAAGAACGGCATCGACATTTTCCGCATCTTCGATTGCCTGAATTGGATCGAAGGCCTGAAACCCTGCATCGAAGCGGTGGTCCGGACCGGGAAAATCGCGGAAGCGGCCATCTGCTATTCGGGCGACATCACGGACGGCAAGCGCGCCAAATACACCCTTTCCTATTACGTGAAACTGGCCAAGGAACTGGAGAGCGCGGGCGCGCACATACTCGGCATCAAGGACATGGCCGGCCTATTGAAACCGGATGCCGCGCGCATCCTGGTGACGGAATTGAAAGGCGCCGTATCTCTGCCCATCCACTTGCATACGCACGATACCAGCGGGAACCAGATCGCCGCCTTGCTGGAGGCCTCCAGGGCGGGCGTGGACGCGGTGGATGTCGCCCTGTCCTCCATGTCCGGCATCACCTCGCAGCCGTCCTTGAACGCTCTGGTATGCGCCCTCAAGGGTACCGAACGCGATACCGGCATGGACGAGGTCGCCCTGCAGTTGTTGGCCGACTATTGGGAGGTGGCGCGCGAGCCTTATGCCCCGTTCGAATGCGGGCTCAAGGCCGGCACCGCCGATGTGTACCGCCACGAAATGCCCGGCGGCCAATACTCCAACTTCCGGGCGCAAGCGATCTCGTTGGGCCTGGGAGATCGCTGGGACGAGGTGAAGACCATGTACCGCACGGTCAATGACATGAGCGGCGACATCATCAAGGTCACGCCTTCCTCCAAGGCCGTCGGGGACATGGCGCTGTTCATGACCCAGAACAACCTGACGCCGCGGGACGTGGTCGCGCGGGCCAAAGATCTGGCTTTCCCGGACTCCTATGTCAGCATGATGAAAGGCATGATGGGCCAGCCTCCCGGTGGATTCCCGCCCGACATCCAGAATGCCGTGCTCAAGGGCGAGGAACCCATCACTTGCAGGCCCGGCGAATTATTGGAGGACTTCGATTTCGAAACCGCGGGCTTGACCCTGAAAAGCAAATTCGGCCGGCATTTTCCGGAAGAGGACCTTCTCAGCTATTCGCAGTACCCAAAGGTTTTCGTCGAATACCTCCGATTCCGGGAGCATTACGGGGACGTCTCAGTGCTGGACACGCCCACCTTCTTCTATGGGGTCAGGCCCGGCGAGGAAAAGGCCATTACCATCCAGGAAGGCAAGACGCTGATCGTCAAGCTGCTCGCCATCGGCGATTTGCAGACCGACGGGACGCGCACCATTTTCTGGGAACTGAACGGCCGCCGCCGCAATACGGTGGTCGCGGACGCGAATTCCGGCGTAAAGGTGAAGGTTCGCGACAAAGCCGATCCGGATAATCCCGGCCATATCTCCGCGCCCATGTCCGGCAAGGTAGTGGAGTTGGCCGCTTATGCCGGAGATAAAGTGGAAGAGGGGCAGAAGCTCCTGACCACGGAAGCGATGAAGATGCTGAACGTTGTCCAGTCGCCTTGCGCGGGAACCGTGTTGCGGTTGCTGGTCGCCAATGGGGATGACGTTTCCCCCGGCGACCTGGTATTCGAAATCAAGCCGCTTTGAGCGGGCCTATTTTACCGCGGAAACGGCCGACATATCCCCTAGGACATTGACCGCCTCGCGGAGGTAAAAGTCCTTGGATAGGGCTTCGCGCCACTTCTTATCCTTCTCTTCATCCAGCGAATCGACCGGAGGGCGGGCCAGGGCCAAGGGCGATACTTTCAGATTCGCGTTCTCCTTCTGCACCGCCTCGAACTTTTCGGTCTCCTTGCGCGCGGTTTCCTGCTCCAGGAAGTATTTGGCCTTCTGCAAGCTCAAGGAGCTGCGATCGCGCTGCTTCTGCAGCTTTTCCGTTAGTTCGGCGAGCTTCTGGGCGAACGGATCCGCCTTCAACCGGGCCTGGCTTTTCTTTTTCAGAGCGGCCAAATCAATCTTGCCTTTGCTCCATTTGCCGTAAGAGAGCGAACCCACGGTGTCCCAAGGCATGGGGTAATCGAGGTTTTTCTCGCCCACCTCCAGATTGGCATATGCGTCCGGAATCAGGATGTCCGGCACTACGCCTTTGTACTGGGTGGTGCCGCCGTTGATGCGGTAGAACTTCTGGATGGTCAATTTCAGGGAGCCCATGGGCCGCATGGAGGCATAGGCCGGAGGCAGGTAGGCGTCCAAATCCAGCATGGATTGAACCGTGCCTTTGCCGAAAGTGGTATCCGTTCCCAGGATGACCGCTCTTCCGTAATCCTGCAAGGCGGCCGCGACGATTTCCGAAGCGGATGCGCTGAAGGTGTTGATCATGACGACCAAGGGGCCGTCGTAAGTGATGTCCGCGTCCTGATCGTTCAGCACGGTGGTGTTGCCTTTTTGATCCTTGATCTGGACCACGGGCCCGCTCTTGAAGAAAAGCCCGGCCATTTTGACTGCGTCGTCCAAGGCCCCGCCGCCGTTATTGCGGAGGTCAAGCACTATCCCGTCCACGTTATCGGCCCTCAACTTCTCCAACTCGTCGCGGATATCGGAAGACGAAGTGCGGCCGCGGCTGTTGTTGAAGTCATGATAGAACGCCGGCAGATTGATATACCCGATCTTCTTCTTCCCCGCGGCCGAGCTCATGACCGCGGACTTGGCGTAGGTTTCCTCCACCACCACCACGTCGCGGGTGATGGCGATGACCTGGATGCGGCCGGAAGGCTTCTGAACCGTCAGGCGCACTTCGGTCCCTTTGCGGCCCCGGATCAAGCGCACGGCCTCGTTCACGCTGGCTTCCACCAGATCCACGGGCTCCTCCGCGCCTTGCGCCACTTTGATGATCTTGTCCTCGGCTTTCAATTCCTTTTGCCGCCAGGAGGCGCTCCCCGGAACGATGCTGACCACCTTGATATAGCCGTCGTCCTCGCGCAATACGGCGCCGATGCCTTCCAACGTGCCGGTCATGCTCAGGTCGAAATCTTCCTTGGCTTCCGGCTTGAAATATTCCGTATGCGGATCATGGGAGTTGCTGATGGTATTGAGGTAAGCGGAGACCTTTTCCATCTTGTCCTCCTTCAGCATGCGTTCGAAAAGCCTGCGGATGCTTCGTTTCACGTATTCGCGCGCCTCTTTTTCCATCTCCTCCGGGGAAGCGGCCTTGGCGACCGGGGTGCCGGTCTTGAGCTTTTCCGGGGACTTAGAAGAGTCCTTGGCTTTGGCCGATTCCTTGGATTTATCCGGACCTTTGCCCGGCTTCTCCTTTCCATCATCCTTGGCCTTGTCTTTATCTTTGTCCTTATCCTTGGTCTCTTTAAGGTCCTGGATATGCGTCAATACCTGGTATTTCAGGAGGCGGACCCAGCGCTGTTTAAGTTCGTCCTTGGATTTGGCCCAAGGCTGTTTTTCCGGATCCAAGGGCAGGGAATCGTCCTGGTTAAGGTCAAGCGAACCGTCGAGGATGGCCACCGTCATGGCTTGGGCTTCCAGCATGCGCCTTCGCAACAGAGATGACGCGGCATCGGAAAAAGTGGTGACGCCCTGGTTGAGCTCGTTATCGATGTCCGTTTCGAAGCGGGACAAGGTATCGATATCTTCCTGGACCAGGAAGCGTTTCTGGGGATCCATGCGCTTCAATTGCAATGCATAGACTTTGCGCGAGAAGACGTCGTCGATTTTCGGGGGGCTGTAGTGCCACGAAGCCAGGCTCTTGATGACGATTTTTGAGAGGAACTCTTCTTTGGTGGGCTGGGAGGAACCGGCGGCTATCCCGCCACATGCCAACATACAGCCAATTAAGATCCGCGAGCCTTTTGACATCCCAGCCTTTCCGATCCCATGCGATTCGACGCAGCTATTTATCGCTGTATTATAGCAATTTAAAGGGTATGAAGAAGACGGCTACCGGCGCCACCTTACCAAAGCTATATTTAAAAGCCCCTTGTTTTACGGATTCCCTGCATTTGCCGGGGTCCATTGCCGGAGGACGAATGGCCAAGCACGAACAACGCATCCTGAAATTCCTGAACCAGAACGCCGATCGCGCGCCCACGATCACCGAGATGATGACTCGCCTCAACATCAGCATTTCGGATATCAGCGATTCCCTGAGCTCACTGCAAGCGCAAGGCTTGATAAACAAGAAAACCACCAATCAAGGTATCGAGTGCTGGTTTCCCACAGGCCCGCAAGCCGCTCCGCAAATGACCCAGCCGATGCAGGTTCCCGCCGCGCATCTCGCCACCCAACCGATGCCGACCACCTCCATCCCCTTGGCGGCGGAGAGCCGCGCGCCGGATAGGATGGGGCAGGATTCCCGGTTCTCCGGATTCAACGATCAGAAATACCTGAACCCGGAATCCCCGTCTGCCGCCCCCCAGGCACCCGGTGTGCAGGTGCAGCATATCCCGATGGCCGAACCGGCTTACCATCCCCTTTCCCACAACGGCATCCCGCCTACGGAACCCGCGCCCAGAGCCGATGCCGCCCTGTACGGACTCCCGCAAGCACCCAAGAGCGGGGTCGGGTTCCTGGCCCTGGCATTGGGCCTGGTGGCGGCAGTGGCCATTTCGACCTGGCTGAGCGGCCGCCTGGCCGGAAACGCCGTGAACCGGGCCGCCCGCGATTTCGTGGACAAGAAAACCCTGACCGAGACGACCAAATCCTTCGCCGAATTCCAGGATAAGACCAAAACCCATATCACCGCGCTGGAAGCGGAGGTCAAGAAATTGACGGAACAATTGGCGGCCAAGGCACCGGATTCGCTCCCGGCGGGAACGGCAGCGGCCAAAGCGGAGGAAGCGCCGACGCCCAAGGGCAAGGCGGCCAAGAAAGCCGCGCTGGCCAAATCCAAGGCGGCTTCTACGGCTCTTTCCAAGGCGGCTGCGCGCGGGGCGGCGAAAAAGCGGAAGGCCACGGTCGCAAAGCCCGCACCCAGGGAAGAGTCCTTTCCCGCGGCTGAGGAATCTGGAGCCTCGGAGTCATCGCCTTCGGTACCCAACCCTCCCGGACTGGAAGAACTCCCTCCTCCCCCGGCGGAGTAGCCTGCTATTCCTGTTTGCTTAAAACCCGGAAATCGCGCGCCAACTTCTCCACCTGCTGGATGAAATGGCGCTTCTGTTCCGGGGTCAGGACATTGTGGATCTGGTAAATCGTTTGGCTCAGGCGGCTTTCGAACTCCTTATTCTTGGCCCGGAAATCCGCTGAGCGGAGCGAGTCCGTTTGCAGATAGTAACGGGTCAGGTACTCCTCCAATTCCGCGCGCGGGACCTTCCTTTTCAACAGGTCTGCCACGTGCTCTTGCACCGATTCGCGCAGGTCCACCAATAGATCGCCGTTCCAAGGCAGGTTCGCATTAAGCGCTTTGATCTTGCCTCGTTGATCCTTGCTGAGCCGCCCGGTCCAATCCTCCAGTTCATCGATTATTTTTCCGAAACGGTGATCCAGCCGCTCTTCCGTCGTCCCGCTGAATTCCTTGCGCAATTTCTGGTTTTTTTTCCTCTGCAAATCGAGCCAAGCATCCACTTGTTCCGTGGAAAGAGTCGTCAACAAGGCGGCGGCTTTTACCGGGACAGGCTCCAGGGTCATTTTATAGAGCGCCCGATATCGGGCATAACCGGAATCGATTTCCGAGGGACGGAGGCCGGTGCGGACATGATCGGCGACATAGGTGAGATAATCCGAGTACAGGGGGAGCATGCGGGCCCGATGCCACGTAAAGTAGTCGGCAACCTCCTGCTTGAGCTGCCGCGTCTGGATCTTGTCGAGATCGAAGTTGTCTTCGACGGAGTAGATGACGAACCAGTCCGCGTATTCATACCCGAGCTTGAGCTTGTTGCAACCGGAAAGCCCCATCGCCGAGGCTGAAATCAGGGCAGCGGCCGCCAATCTGGAAAGGGATTGGATAGACATGCCTAAGGCTCCTCTCCCCCCTCTTCAGAAAGTCAGATGCAGGGCCTGGACTTCGAGGCGATCCCCGTTAGCGGTGCGGCCCCAAGCGAGCGCGGGCGGATGCAACCAGATCGCAGACTGCCGCCCCACTATCTTTTCACGGGAATGATCGCTGAACCACCTGGATACATTGAATCCCAGCGAGCCTCCCATGGAAGGAATGGCCAATAAAGGTAAGAAAGGCATCCAATCGATTTCGTCGTTCACCCCCGCCAGATGGGCGATGTAGAAGGCGCCTGCGCCGGCAGCGGCAGTGCCAATCAAAGTCGCGAAAAGCCCGCCGTCCTCCTCATCGGTTTGGCCGATGAAATAGGTGGTCAAAGCGGAGCCAAGCACCATTCCGGTGGCGCCGCCCCAGAAGGCCCCCTTGTAATTGTCGTACCGGATGCCGGTGAACTTAAGAGTACCCTTATGGGCCTCGGATTCACCCACGATGGCGGTCTCTATGCCGCTGCCTATGTAAAAGCACAATGTCCCGGCCACGATGGATCCCAGCACCCCCGCGCCATACTCCATTCCCACCAGATGCGGATCGTTGAACAGGCGGAGATCATGCGGCTCGCGCTGGATTTCCACGGGTT
>JBDSWM010000200.1:0-10358 GCA_039926685.1 Fibrobacteria bacterium
GGTGGCGTCGGCGGTTTCCGCTTTGCCCGTGCAGATATCGCATGAGCCGCAATTGGCTTCCGGATATTCCTCTTCGAAATAGGCCAGCAATTGCCGGCGGCGGCAGAGATTGCGCGCCGCGAAATCCGCCATCTGGTTGAGACGCTGGACGGCCAGGGCCTTCTCTTCCGGATCCGTGATCTGCTCCAGGAAATGCCTCAGCTTGGGGATGTCCCCGCCGCCGTAGAAGAGCACGCACAGGGAAGGATCGCCGTCCCGGCCGGCGCGGCCGGTTTCCTGGTAATAGCCTTCCAGGTTCTTGGGCAAATCCGCATGCAGCACGAAACGGACGTTGGATTTGTCGATGCCCATGCCGAAGGCGATGGTGGCCACTACCACCTGGGCTTCATCGTTGCTGAAAGCCTCCTGATTGGCTTCCCGCTCCTTTTGCGGCAGGCCCGCGTGGTAGGCCAGCGATTTGACGCCTTTGGAATCCAGGAAAGCGGCGGTCTTTTCCACCGCCGTGCGCGTGGTGCGGTAGATGATGCCGGGTTCGTCCTTGTGCTCGCGGATGAAGGCGAGCAATTGCGAGTCCACTTCGCGTTTGGGACGCACTTCATAGTGCAGGTTGGGGCGGTTGAACGAGGCGCGCACCTGGAAGGGATTCTTGAGGGTGAGCTTGACGAGGATGTCTTGCTGCACCGCATGGGTGGCCGTGGCCGTGAAGGCGGCGATGGGCGCGCGCGGGAAATGGCGGCGGATGGCGGCCAGGGAGTTGTAGTCCGGCCGGAAATCATGGCCCCATTCGGAAAGGCAATGGGCCTCGTCCACGGCGAAGAAGGAGATGCGCGCGGCCTTGAGGCTGGCGATGAAGGAATCCATGGCGAACCGCTCCGGGGAGATGTATAACAGATCCAATTCGCCCGCTTCCAGCTTGCGATATACTTGCGCGGCCTGCGATCCCGTCAAGGAGCTGTTAAGGTAAGCCGCGGCCATATTGTTCTCGCGCGCCGAATCCACCTGATCCTTCATCAGGGAGATGAGCGGGCTGATCACTACAGCGGTGCCGGCGGCCATGCGCGCCGGAAGCTGATAGCAAAGCGATTTGCCTCCGCCGGTGGGCATGATGGCCAGCACATCTTTGCCGGCCAGGATATGCTCGACGATTTCCTTTTGATGGGGACGGAAGGAAGAGTATCCGAAGGTGGCGCTGAGCGCCGTGAGCAGCATCGATTCGGAAACGCCTGCCGTCGCCCTGCCGGCTACTCCGGTGGTCTCGTCGGTCACGATGCCTGTTTCGCCGGGCCCATTCATGACGCGCACCCCTCGGGACATTGTGGTAGCTGGAGCATATTCGGCCTTTTGGTGAATCCCGATACCCGTTCGGAGAAAATATAGCTCCCAGCCGGCCTAGCGTGCGCGCATGCGCACTGACTGTGACGGCGCCCCCGGGGTATTTACCGACGGTAAACGGATTCCGCTTCCAGGGCGGAATTGTCCCTACGTCCGCTTTCATCCATGCCTTATGATGGAATACCGCCTCCGGGATATTTTGCGGTCAAAGGGAGCTTAGATGCATTTCGATAAATGGATGGCTACGGCGTTGGTTTCGGCATTGGCGCCGGCCTGGGCCGCGATGTACCAGGGCATGGTCAAGGAATCCCGTTTCGGCATGGGCGTCGACTCGGTTAAAGTAACGCTCAAAAGCGGGTCCACTGTGGCATACACGGATTCAACCGGCCGCTTCTCCCTTCTCACCGCCGCCATCCATCCCCGGGAGACTTCCAATCCGGAAGTGCTGTGGTTTGGCCGTTCCCGAATCCTGGAATGGAGTGCGGTCAAGGGCCCAATCTCCGTCATCATCGCAGATGCCGCGGGCAAAACGCTGCACCGCTTCTCCGTTCCGGCCGGCGGCACGGGCCATTATCAAACCCCGGGATTGCCCGCCGGCATCTATTTCACCGCCGTGCATGCCATGGGTCGCAAGCTTTCCTGGCGCTGGAACGCGGCCGGTTCGGAACCCGGAACTCCCGGCGCGGCCCTGCCGCCTTCGCCGGATCGGGCGTTTTCCTTGGCGTCGGCGGCCGTCTACGGCGCTCTTGCCAAAGCCGCGGCCACGGACTCATTGATCTTCGAACGGAAGGGATTCGCGACCACGTCCCAGGCCTTGACAGGCAGCGACGCGGCCATGGAAGTTAAGTTGGCGCGCGAGCCCATCAAGGTCTTGATCGTCGACGGGATGAGCAACCATTACTGGGAGCAGACCACCAAGATAGTGCGGGCCGTGTACGCCTTGGGAGGCTTCTTCGCCGTGGATGTCACCACCGCTCCCAAGGTGGCTGGCGCTTCCGTCTGGGATGCCTGGAAACCGGATTTCACGAAATACGAAGTGGTGCTCATGAATTACAACTCCGGCGATGCTTCGGGCAGCCTCAATTGGCCTGCCGACAAGCGCGCCTTGCTCGAGGAGTTCGTCAAGGGCGGCGGCGGATTGTATGTGCTGCATGCGGCCAATAACTCCTTCCCTGATTGGCCCGAGTACAACAAGATGATCGCCACGGGCTGGCGCCCGAGCGCTTTCGGCTCGGCCCTCAAGGTGGAAACCGATCTCAGGATTACGCTGATCCCGCCCGGAACCGGGGGCGGCACCAGCCACGGCAACCGCGCCGATGCGCCTATACGCATCCTGCAAAGGCATCCCATCAACAAGGGATATCCGGACGCCTACCTGGCTTCCACGCTGGAGATCTACCAGTACGCGCGCGGTCCCGCGGCCAATTGCAAAGTGCTTTCCTACGCCTACGATGGCCCCGCGTCGGGCAATTCCAAGATCAACTGGCCCATCGAGATCCTGATCGACTACGGCAAAGGCCAGGTATACAACGCCACTCCCGGCCATGTGTGGGCCGGCGAGTCCATGCCAAACGCGGTCCGGGACGTCTCCTTCCAGACCACGCTCATCCGCGCCACCGAATGGCTGGCCCGTAAGGAGGTCCTCTATCCCGTGCCTGCGGTTTTCAATACGGAAACCAAGGTGGTGTTCCGGGATCTGATCTTGAATTGAACGGACCGATCCGCCGGGATCGCCGCTATCCTCGGCGGACTGGCCTCAACGGCCCAAACCCAGCAAAGCCACTCCCGCCAACGATAGCGCGGCCCCCCATAGGGTAGCCGCGGCGATACGGGTGCCGTACAGCCTCGCTCCGATGGGGATGATCAGCAGAGGCGCCATGAAGGTGATGGTGGTGACTACGCCGGCGGGGGCATGCTTGAGGGCCGTGATATAACAGATCATGCCGATCAGGGGGCCGAAAAAAGTGCCGATGACAAGAGGCCGCAATATCCCCGGTTGCCGCCAGGCTCCCAGGATGGGTCCCATGGGCCCGGCCCAGCGGGCATAAGCCAAGAGGGCCAGCGAGCCCGATCCGATACGGACGGTGGTTGCCAGCAGGGGATCAAGATCGGCCTGATCCATGAAGGCTTTGCGGGCCAGAACGGTGCCCAATCCCTGGAATAACGCCGACCAGATAGCGGCCCACAGGCCCGCCCTGAGGTAACCTTCCGGTTTCGGGAGCGCCGCCGTTACGGTTCGGACCGGGATCACCGCGCCTTCCATGCGGGCCTCGGCGGAAAGCAGCGCAATCTCCTCCCCGGCCTCCGCCTCCCTGCCAGGAGCTGCCGATCGCGCTTTGCGCGCCGCCGCGAGCGCCCCGCTGGTGGCCAGGAAAACGCCGGCCAGCACCAAAGCCATGCCGCACAATTGCATCGCGGTCAGAACTTCATGCAGACCGAACCAGGCCAGGGCCGCCGTGGCCGCCGGAGCCAGCGTCTGGATTTGGCTGGTGCGCTCGGGACCGATGCTGATGAAGGCGCGATAGAGGAACGCGTCCCCGATGGCGAGGCCGATCACGCCCGATCCGATGAGCCATCCCCACACGACCGCATGCGGGAACGGCAGAGGCGCGCTCCATGCCCGCGCGCCGGTCAAAGCGAGCAGGATCAGAAAAGCCAGGCCCAGGCGCAGGAGATTGGTGGGGAAGGCGCCGATGCGTTTGCCGACACCGGTGAAGAAGAAAGGCGACACGGACCAAGCGCCCAATGCCGCCAAAGCCAGTAAAAGACCGATCCGCTTACCCCTTCGCCAGGGTATCGGCCAGGAATCCGTTCACCCGGCTCACGTAGCCGGCCGGATCCTTGATCTCCGAGCCTTCGGCCAAAAGCGCCTGATCCACCAGCAGGCCGTACCAATCCTTGAGCTTGGGGTTGGCCGCGTCCGCGTCGTACATCTTCTGCAGGCTTTGCATGATGGGATGATCGGGATTGATCTCCAGAATGCGCTTGCTGGCCGTCACCTTCTGGTTCGCCATCTTGAGGATGCGTTCCATGTTGGCGCCCATGTCGGTCTCATCGGCCACAAGGCAGCAGGGGCTTTCCTTGAGGCGCGTGGTCACTCGCACTTCCTTCAGCAGGTCCCCGGTCTTTTCCTCGAAGTCCTTCATGAACTTCTTGTACTTGCCTTCCGCCTGCTTCTGCGATTTCTTCTCTTCCTTGCTCAGTTCGCCCAGATCCAGATCGCCCTTGGCCACGTTCAGCAATTTCTTGCCGTCGAAATCCGCCAGGCTCTGGACCACCCATTCGTCGATGGGGTCGATGAGGTAGAGGACTTCGATATCCTTGGATTTGAACACTTCCAGGTGCGGGCTGTGCTCGACCGAGGCGCGGGTTTCGCCGCTGATGTAATAGATGTCCTTTTGCTCCGCCTTCATGCGCGTCACGTATTCTTCCAGGCCCACGTACGCGCCGGCCGGCGTCTTGTCGGATTCGAAGCGGATAAGGCGCTTCAGCTCGTCCAGGTTCTCCCAATTCATATGGAAGCCTTCCTTCATGACGTTGCCGAACTCCTTCCAGAACTTCTGGTACTTCTCCTTGTCCTCCTTGGCCATCGTCTCCAGCAATTGCAGCACCTTCTTGGTGGCGGCCTTGTTGATCTTCTGGATCACGGCGTTCTTCTGGAGGATTTCGCGGGACACGTTGAGCGGTAGATCCTCCGAATCCACGATGCCGCGCGCGAATCGCAGGTAGGTGGGGAGCAGTTCCTTGCAATCATTCATGATGAAGATGCGCTTGACGTAGAGGTTCAGCCCGTTGCTCTTCTCGGGATTGTAGAGATCGAACGGCGCCTTGCCGGGGATGTACAGCAAGGTGGTGTATTCCAGGGCCCCTTCCACCTGGTTGTGCGTCCAGGTCAACGGCGGCTCCTCATCGAAGGAGATGTGCTTGTAGAACTCCTCGTATTGCTCCTTGGTGATCTCGGACTTGGAACGCTTCCAGATGGGCGGCTTGTCGTTGAGGATCTCTTCCTTGCCGTCCTTGTCCGCGACGCCCGGGGCGGGCGTTAACGCGATGGGGTGGGTGATGTATTCGCTGTACTTGCGGATGATGGAGCGGATGCGGTAGTCTTCCAGGAATTCCTTCTCATCCTCCTTGATGTGGATCTCCAGCTCGGTGCCCCGATCCTTTTTGTCGGACTCTTCCAGTGTGTAGGCGCCGTCGCCGGCCGACTCCCAGCGGATGGCGGGTTCATCCGATCCCAGACGCTTGGTGGTGAGGATCACCTTGTCGGCCACCATGAACACGGAATAGAAGCCCACGCCGAATTGGCCGATCAGGCTCATGTCCTTTTTCTGATCGCCGGATAATTGCTCGACGAATTTCTTGGTGCCCGAACTGGCAATGGTGCCGATGTTCTGGATCAGCTCCTGACGGGTCATGCCCACGCCGTTGTCGCTGATGCGGAGTATTTTGTTCTCCGCATCGGCCGAAACCTTTATTCGGAAAGTCTTGTCCTCGCCCAGCATGTCGATCTTGGTCAGGGACTCGTAGCGGGCCTTGTCGATGGCATCGGAGGAGTTGGAAATCAACTCCCGGAGGAAAATCTCCTTGTTGCTGTACAGGGAGTGGATCATGAGGTTGAGCAATTGCTTCACCTCGGCCTGGAATTCCATTTTTTCCTGGGTAGCTGCGGTCATGGGATCTCCTTGCGAGCGATGGTTGCGGGCCTGGGACTCCGGGCGGTCTCGCTGAGCCTCCGGGCGATCTCGCTCAGCCGCCAGGCGGTCTCAATGATGCTGCCCCGATGGTCAGGCCTTTTCGTGAGCGGCAAATTTACAAATTGCGAAGGGGTGCGGTCAAAGCCGTAATACCTGGGGGAAAAGGAAGCCAAAACGGCCGAGCGAAGGCTTAGAGGTACCCTTAAGGCGTCGTTACCGAAGGGAAAGCGGCCGAAGGCGGCTAGCCTTCATGCGGGGTCCACACGGATCTCTCCTGGCGCATGGCATCCATCGTCTCCGCATAAACCGATGCGAACTCGGCCGCCAAAGCGGAGACTTCCGATCCTAATCCGGTTTCCGCGGCCTTTCCCAAGTGATCGCAAATGTCCTGCAGCTTTTCCGCGCCCAATTGCCCGGCGCTGGATCTCAAGATATGGGTGGCGTTTTCCACCCCGTGCCAATCCCCGGACGCGATGCTTTTCTGGCAATCCAGGAATCGCCCCGGGGCATGCCCCAGGAATATTTCCAGGATGCGTTCCGCCAATCCGGGCTTGATTTTCTCGACCTGGAGGATGAATTCCCGATTGAGGATTTTTCGATTATCCATGCTCCCATCATTATAATGGTGGCACTGAACACCCGCAATATCGCCAAGGATGCGGCCCGCGCCGCCGTTTGCGCTTTAGCGGGGAAGGCTGTCGGCTCAGGTCCAGGTCTGCCAGACTTCGGGCGTGTAACCCAAGGTGGCTTGGGCCCCATTGCGCACCACGGGCGTCTTGGCCAAAAGCGGATCGTCCAGCAGCACTTGCGGCACGCGCGAGGGGGACATGAAAGCCAAGCCTTTTTCCTTGAAGCGCTTGCCCTCCCGATCCAGCAGTTTCTCGTAACCGATGGGGCGGGCCACGCTTTCCAGTTCCTTGGGGCTGAAGCCTTTTTCCTTGAGGTCGATGAATTGGAAGGCGATGCCGCGTTCCTTGAAATAGCGTTCCGCTTTGCGGCTGTCCTGGCAATTCTTCTTCCCGAATATCTGGATGTTCATTTCGTCAAAGCCTGTAGGTACTGGTAGAGAGGGGGATAATGCACCGAAAGGAAACCCATGAGCACGAGGAAGGAAAGCGCCGCGGCTGCGAGGGAATACAGCAGGCTGAGGACGATTTCGGTGATGAACCAGCTTCCCAGCACCACCACCAAGGTCATTCCGTACAGGAACATGGCCATCATGGGATCATGGAAGAGGCTGAAATACGTGGCCATCCAGGTCCCCAGGCCATGCGGCAGCTTTTCCGGGAAGAAATCCGACTGCCAGAGCAGGAAGCCGCTGGCCAACAGGGAGAGCGTGGAAACGCAGCTGATTAGGAAACGCAGCATGCCGGAAAAGTAGCATTTTGGCCGGTACAGCCCGAAATGGGGAAAGATTATAATTTACGTTCCACAAGATTCACCACATACGCTTCGCGGTTCAAGGAGTCCCCTCATGAAAAGATTATGGCTTTTGCTGGTTTCCCCGTTGGCGGTGATGCTGGCGCAATGCAGCACTCCCGGCATGGACAACGCCCGGTTGAGCAGGTTGGAGGCCAAGCAGGACTCCATCCTGAAGCTGCTCACCGCCATGCAGGAAAAGAACGAATTCATGGCCATGCGCATGGGATGGCGCCCGCCCGCGGATACGACCCCCAAATCCATCCCCATCGGGAATGCCCCGGTGCAAGGCCCCGCCGGCGCGCGCCTCACCATCATCGAATTCTCCGATCTCCAATGCCCTTATTGCGCCCAATCCGCGCCTATCCTGGATTCCATCGCGCATGCGTATCCCAATGACGTGAAGATCGTCTTCAAGCATTTCCCCTTGAGCTTCCATCCTCAATCCAGGCCGGCGGCGGCGGCGGCCATTGCCGCGGGCAAGCAGGGGAAGTTCTTCGAATTCCGTTATAAAGTGGCTCCGCATTTCCGCGAACTCAATGATTCCGTCTATCTGGCGGTGGCCAAGGAAATCGGTCTGAACCTGGGCCAATTCAAGAAGGATATGGCTCTGACTCCCGAGGTGACGCGGATCCTGGAAGCGGATATGGATCTGGGCCGCAAGATCGGCGTCGAAGGCACGCCTACCATATTCGTCAACGGTCGTCTGTCGCAAGACCGCTCCTTCGATTACTTCGAAAAGCTGATCAAGCAAAGCAAAGCCAATTAACCGGGTTCCGTTCCGGAAAGCATCTGCTTACCTCGAAGGCGACGAGCCACTGGTCTACTAAAAGCGAGGAGCGTGGAGTTTGCCCCAAGCAAACTCCAGAGCGACGAGCCACTATAAGAGGACGGCGGCTCCTTACGGAGCCGCCGTTAGTGATTAGGCCGTTATTACCCGCGCAACGGACACTAATCGAGGGATATGCGATAAATATAATCGCGACCCGGGAAATGCCAAAAAGGAAATCTCAGGTTTTTTACCCGGAAGTACGTACAGAAGGAACGCGATGCCCCCATTTGAGGATTCCGGAACGGGGTTTTCGGAAATCGTGATCCCTAGGGGAATCCCTTAGTCTTCCAGGCCCTGTTCCCGGCGTATGTGGGCCTTGCGTTCTTCCAGTTTTACCAGTTGGTCATGATTGCGTTTGGCATCGATGAACCAGCGATCCCGTTGGGCGAAGGCGGGATGCACCGGCATCGGTCCCGGGAATTCCTTTTCCAGATTCCGCATCGGCAGGTACTCTTCGGGGCCGGCGAAGCTGACGCAACGACCGGCCCTGCCTTGGCGCGCCGTGCGGCCGGTGCGATGCACATAGTCCTTGTAATGCTTGGGCAGATCGTAATTGACGATAAGCTCCACCTCGGGCATATCCAATCCCCGCGACGCCAGGTCGGTGGCCACCAGGACACGGAAGCCGCCCCCGCGGAAATCCTGGTAGGCGGCGGCCCTTTCCTCTTGAGGCAAATGCCCGTGCAGGACGCGCGCGCCTATTCCCCGCAGCTTCAAAAGCCCGTTCAAATGATTGGCTTTTTCCCGGTTGGCCACGAATACGATGGCCTGGCCTTTGGCGCCGCCCAATTCCGAAAGCAGCAGGTCGCCCTTCTTCTTATTGCTTTTCAGGAAGTAGAAGCTTTCCTCCATGAGTCGGCTGCCCGCCTCCCGTTCCACCGGGATCAGGGGCAGACCCGACAAGCCCATGGATCTGGCCGCGGCGGAGATTTTCGCCTGCGCGCCGGCCCCTTTTTTCAGCTTTTCGGATCCCGCCGGTTCCGCGTCGGACGGGTGTCCTTCTGCCGGGGCTTCCGGCGCGGGGGCGTCCTGATCGGTGGCGGAGAGCAGCAACCTTTGCCCGCCCGCGGGCACGCGGGTGAGGATGGCGGCGATTTGATCTTCGAAGCCCATTCCGATGAGCTTGTCGAATTCATCCAGTACCGTGAGTGTTACCTGCTTCAGGGAAACGGATTTCTCGTCGAGCATTTCCAGGAGGCGTCCCGGCGTGGCCACCAGGATGCTCCAACCTTCGCGGATGCGTTTCAGCTGGGAATCCTTGGGATGGCCGCCGATGGCGAGGGCGACTTCGTCGCGAAGGGCCGGTTCCAGGGCCTGGAACATCTGGGATATCTGGTAAGCCAGCTCTCGGGTGGGTATGAGTATCAACGCGCGGGATCCGGTTCCGTCCCCGCGCATGCTGCCGCCCTTTTCCATGCTTTTCGCCGCCAATTGCCAGGCGGGGAGCATATAAACCAAAGTTTTGCCGGTACCGGTGGGCGCCACCGCGCGGAAACTCCCGCCGGCCAATGCCTTGGGAAGACATGCGGATTGCACGGGCGTGGGTTTCTCGAAACCGAGGCGATGCACCGCTGCCTGGAAGGGCCGGGGTAGGAAGCCCCAGGGGCCTCCGGAGCTCACGATGCCGAAGCCTTGGGCGCGTAATGCTTGGCGAACTTATGGATCTCGCGCGTATCCTTGATGATCTGGGCCAGCACGTCGGGAGTCACAGCTTGCTTGGGATCATCTCCCATGCCTTTTTTCGGCTGGCAATGCGTTTCCACCAGGATGCCGTCCGCCCCGTAGCCGGCAGCGGCCAGGCAGGCGTTGGGCACATAGATGGCTTTGCCCACGCTATGCGAAGGATCCACCACTACCGGGGCCCAGGTTTTTTCCTTGAGGAGCACGGTAATGCTTTCGTCGGGAGCGTTGCGGAATCCTTCGATGGTGGGAACCGTGCCGCGCGGGCACAGCATCACGTTGGGATTGCCTTGCGCCACGATGTATTCGGCCGCCAGGATGAATTCAGAAACCGGACCCATATGCATGCTGCGCTTGAGGAGCACCCGGGTCTGGGTATTCTTGGTGAGTTCCCCCAC
>JBDSWM010000201.1:0-7330 GCA_039926685.1 Fibrobacteria bacterium
CATGTGATGAAGGCGGAAGACTACATCACCAAGCCTTTCGGCAAACAAGAGCTGCTGGACCGGGTCAATGTCCTGCTGAAAAAGCACGGCACCGCCTAGCTGAAGGCCGGCGGCTCCTGGGCCGCGCCCTTTTTGGCTAATCCCTCCGCAGCAACCCTATCATCCTGGACGAGGAAACGGACCCGGCCGTCACCGAGCCCGGAGCGAAAGCGCTCACGCGCCAGATATACGCTCCCGTTCCCGCCCGCGTCCCATCCATGCCCTTGCCGTTCCAGATCAGCCGCATTTCATAATTGCCGGTGGCGGGATTCTTGCGGATGGGCGCGGCGGCGCCCCCGGTCTCTTCCAGCAGTCCGGCGGCTACTTCTCCCGCGATCCCCGTCACGAATGCCCCCAGATTGCTGAAGATGGTGCTTTCATAATGGAAAGGCCGGTCGGAAGTCAGCAGGATGGAAGGCTGGGTCACGCTGCCCTTCGGATCGGCCGGATCCACGGGATGGGCCGGACCGCAGGGTCCCGAAGCGCAGTCCCGCACCAGGCGGCCTTGCGAGGCTTGCACGGGAAGCCAGTTGCCGGCGCCGTCCCGGACGGTAAGCTCGAAAGCGGTCTCGCCCTCAGGGCCGGCTTGGGAATCGAAAAACTTGACATGCGAGTCCCAATCCATTTTCAGGATAGGGGGCGGCTGGCGCTTGTCGCCTTCCACCACCACGAAGCGATTAGCGGGCGCGGCCTTGTTGCCGAACAAATCCGCGATGCCGGCGGCTATGCGCAGGCTGTCGCCCGGGGCCAGCAGCAGGGTCGAAGAGGGGTCGAGCAGCAGGATCAAGCGGGAAGATTGCACGTCCACCAGTCCGGCGACGGAGATCTCGGAGGCGGGATGGGTCACGCCGGCTTGCCGGCCCTGGAAGGGATGGGCTTCGCCTCGGACATAGTTGATGGGCTCGCTGAAGGTCACAGTAAGCGTGTCGGATTGGCCCGGAGCCGAGGCCGGAGCCAGAACGGCGCGGGTCAGCACGGGACCGGCGCTATCCGCCAAGGTGAAGGCCGAGATGCGGGTTTTACCCCCGTCGGTAAGGAAGGAACGCCCCGAGTTGCGGTTGTCGCCCGTGAACCCGGTGACGGCGCTCGCGAAAGGCGGGGCCAGATCGATCTCCAGGCGCGCGCCTTGCAATTTGAATGCGCCGTCCGCCGCCTTCACGGTCCTCTGCGCGGCCGGATCCGGAAACCATAGCTGCAGCGAGTCGGGAGGGGATGCGGGCGCTTTGGAATATAGGACCACGGCCTTGTCCAGCGAGCCGTCCCCGTTCGCGTCCAGGAACCAACCGGATACGGCCTGGGGGAAACTCGCTGGGGTGTAGAGGTAGCCGCTGGAGGAATCGTCGGAATCGGTGGGATCGGTATAGGTGACCCAGACGCTATCGCCTTCGCTCATGGCCATCTGGCCGGCGCCGGTGGCTGCGGGAGAGGCGTCGAGCACCAGCACCGGATCCGCGGAACGGAAGACGGCGGTATGCGGGCCGGTCTCGATCAAGGTAACCCGCAGGCTATCCCCCTGGTTGGGATTGGCCACCAGCACTTGCAATTGGTCCGCGTTGGCGGTCAGATCGCCGTTCTTGTCCTGCACCTCCACCAGGAAGCGGGTTTGCCCGATCACGGCCAGGGGCGCCAAAGCCGCGCCATCGGGCGTCAGCAGCGTAAGGGTGGAAGGAAAGGCGTCGGCCTTCTGGTATTGCAGGTAGAAGTGGCGGTTGGCGAAGGCGCAACCCACGCAGCCTTGGCAAAGCGGATCGGCGCCGCCGAAAAAGGTGAGATCCACCTCGTTGGGACCGGCCTTGAGCTTGACGGGGATGTTCAGGTTCCAGGCATTGGCGGCCGCGTCGAAGGTGGCTATCTGAGCCAGGTTGGCGGCCCTTTCGCCGTTCACCCAGATATCCGTCAGCTTGCCGGCATCGGTGATGGTGAGTTTGCCTTTCACGATGGCGGTCGAGGATGCCTGGCCCAGCATCTTGAAATCCTCGGGCGGGTTATTGAGGGGCGATGTGATCTGTACGTCCATTTTGTAATTGGTCGTCTTGGTGGCCTGTTCCACGCGCGAGGGGGAATAGCCCCAAACGAATTCGCCTTTGCGGTACACGGTGAAATAAGGATCCACTTCGGTGTGGATATAGTTGGTATCGACCCCGTCCTTGCTGCCCGGCTGGATGCCCCCGAAATTCACCGGGTCGCCCTGGGCGGTGGAATGCGCGGTCCAGGTCCAATCCTTCGAGTTCGGCACCCTCGTGGAGGGCTGATCCAGCAGATCATTGTGCTCGTTGCGTTTCACGAAGGTGATGTCCACCCGGAAGCGGGCTCCCGATTGCATCAACGCGTTCCCCATCGGCAGCGACACGTACCAGTAGTAGGAATTGCTGGCGGCTTCGAACGTTTCGTCCATGCGCACGGGACGCACCTTCTGGATCAGCAGATCCAAGGCGGTTTTGAAAGCGTTGGTGGGATCAAGGTAACCGGTGGACAGATAGGCCTGCCCGATATCGGCGCGCACCCCGAAATCCGCCATCTCCGCTTCCGTGGCCCGCAGGTAAAATCGCACATCGAGCGAATCGTAGCTCTTGATGTCCTGGTTGATGATGTTGAAGCCCAGGTATTGCTTTTCGCCGATATTGTACGTGAGCGCCCGGACGTCGAATTCCACATGCTCCACCTTGGTGGTGAAGGTATAGAACTTGCCCTGATTGTCGTCGCGCGTGCCGTTGGATTCCACGTAAAACCAGTATTGGGTCTTCTCTTTCAGGCCCTCGATTTTCACGTAGTGGAGTTTCACCGGATGGCCGGTGATATCTCCGTCCTTCACCGTCGCGGGCGGGGTCCCCGTGCCGTATACCACCTTGCTCCCGTATTCCCCGTTGGGCGTGAACCAGAGGACTTCCGCCGAATTGTGGGTGACGTTGCATACCTTCACTTGCGCGATTTGCGCCGCGCCCGGCTCTTGCGTCAGGGTCTTGAAGGTGAATTTGTTCCCGGCATTGTCGTTGATCCCAGTGGCGCCCTTGAGGTCCACGGCTTCCGCCTGGAAATAATAAGGGGTGCCCGGGGTGAGCCCGGTCAGGATGATGCGATGCTCCATGCCCGCGGAATCGCCCGCTTGCACGCTGCCCAGGGCCGTGGCGGATGCGCCGTAACGGATGAGGGCGGTGCCATAGCGGCTTTGCCGCACGGTGATGGTGGCGGTGTTCAGGCCGACGTAGTCTATCTCCACCTGGAGGGTGAGCGGGGCGATGGCTTCATCGCTGGCCAGGCCCAGGGCGGGCAGGAGGATGTTGGTGGTACCGTCGATGCACGATTCGGAATGGAGATAATCGCCCCAGAACTCGGTATACAACCCGGATTCCGATGCGGCCGGCGGCGGGAAGCCGCCCTGCAACGCGCCGACGGGCGGGCGATAGCGGTAGAAAGCGCCTGACAGATTGGAGCCTTCCGGGTTGGCAGCGCGATGGTGGGGATGGTTGAAGTTCTTCGCGCCCACGCCGTAAATCATGCTGATGTCCCAGGGATTCACCCCGAGCATGTAGTCCATTTGCCGCACCAGCAATTGCTTGACTTCGTCGGCTTTCCAATCCGTGGTTGCCGCCGTATGCGGCAAGGCCACTCCCGCCAGATCTTTGGCGATGTCGTAATAGCAGAAGAACTCGGTGGAGTTGCCCGCCACATAACGGTTCCATACCCAAATCACATCGGCCTTGGTGTTGATCTTCCACAAAGGATCGTAGCTGAGGGTATGGCCGCCCCAAAGTTGCGGCGTCGAACCGGGCAAATCCAGGGTGGCGGATCCCCCTTGCAGCAGCCCGAGATTGTTGATGACCGAAAAGACCACGTCTTCGATCAAGTCCAGGCGTTGCTGGGCGTCTATCCCGCAAGCCGCCGCCATCGCGGGATCCTTAAGGATAAGGCGGTAGAAGGCCCATAAGGTAGGGGTATGCACATTGGCGTAAGAGGTGTTCGAACCGCCCTTTTGCAAGGTGGGATCCGTATAGGTGAACCAACCGCCCGCGAAGGTCCCGGAGGTATAGAAGGGATTGCCGTGCGTGCCCAGCGCCGGATTGCTTATCATGTCGAATTTATAACTGGTATCCTTGGTGGCCGCCAGCAGCGCCACCGCCGCGAGGGCCATGTCATCGTTGATGGACCCCTCCGTGGGATAGGCTCCCGAGGATCCCGAGGACTTCAGGCTGGTTTTCCCGAAGTCGTACATTTTCTTAGCGGCCGCCAGGCACCGATCGGCATAGGGTTTGTCGAAGGCCGCGTATTTCTGGGAGAAGAAGGCCAGGCCGGCGGCCACCCGTCCCATGATGTTGGTTCCCACCTCATTGCGGATTTCCCGCACCGGACCGCCCCTATCCACCGGGAGCAATTCCTGGAATTGCGGTTGGCCCCACCAGCCGTGATCCCCGCCGAAATAACCCACCGAAGTCCACATCTTGGCCGGATCGCCTTTGGCGATATCGTAGGCTTTCAGGAAGAAATCGACGCCCATCTTGGATTCATAAAGCATGTCGGGAACGCCGTCGGTGCGGTACACGTCATTCTGGTTCTTGCCGTAATGGTCGGCATCGCGCTCCGGATATACCGCGGCGGACAAACCCAACATGGCCAGGGCATAACTCTGGGACATGGATTCCTTGAGATGATCGCCGCAATCGTACCAGCCTCCCGCCAAGGATCCGTCCCCGTTGGGACCGTCCTTCAAATGCGCGGGCGGGTGGAACCAGGAATCGGTATTGCCGCTGCGGTTGACCCCGTAAAACTTCAGCAAGGCGTCCTTGACCCAGGAGTAGACGCGATCGTCGATGACGAAGGGAGCGGATTTTTCCCCCGCCGTCGAGATGCGGTATCGGCCGGCCGGCAAGGTGGGGATTTCCCCCTCGTATACCGTTCCGGAAACCACCGGGCTGATCATGGTGTAGCGCGTATCGCCGCCCGAAATGCGCGAGGCATTGTTGGAGGCGCGGATGGACAATTGTCCGGAAGTGGATTGCCCCGTGGACTTCAGCGTTCCGCTTCCCACGTTGGCGCCCGCCTCATTCAAGACCTGGAAGGCCCCGCCTGTCCCGCCCACCACATAGAAGAACTTTTGATCGCCGCTGCGGTACCCGGCCTGGTTGACGCGGATGCGGGAGATCTTGATGTTGAGCGAATCCCGGTACAATTGATCCAGCGTATCCGGCAAAGGATTGGCGATGGGCGCATAGGGAGGAAGATTGGGGGCCGTCTGCGCCTTGGGTTCAATCCAAGCGAATACCGCCAAGCCGGAAACCAGAACCCGGGAGAGAATCCCGCCAAAACCTGAATGCATCGCGTGTCCCCATTCCATCCCCCACCCGATCGACGGTGGCGCCTCATAACCTAGTTTGGTTGCGCGACTTGGCCGGGGGGTTCATCCCGGCGTCATCCCTTTTCAAGGGTTTTTTTAGGATTGCTTCCGCGACTTGAACCAGGATATGGTTTTTTGCGCGCCCTACCAGGCCTCTTTGGGGTTCGAGGTCTCCTGCTTGGTGGCGGCCAGGGATTCTTCCAGCTCCTTGGCGGCGGCCATGTATTCCCGGTTCTTATGGGACTTGCCCTTGAAATGCTCCAGGATGATGGCCAGCTTCTCTTCCGTGAAGGTCAGCTTCATCTGCTTGGTGACCTTGCCCTTGTAGCCCCACTTCTTCATGAGATCTTCGCTAAGTTCGAACGCGTCCGCGGGCGCGTAGAAGTTCATCTCGTCCGAGTTGAAGGCGAAGCATTCGTCCATGTCCATGCATTCCGGCGCGGGCGCGCCCGAAGCTTGCAGCTCCATCCACTTATGCACGTGGCGTTTGCGCACTTCCAGGATTTTGTCCAGGCGCATGTAGCCGACGATGAGGAATTTGCCGCGGAAGGCTTCCGCTCCGCCTTGGTAGCGGGTGCCGAACAGGAAATAGCGGCGGCGGTTCTTCATGGTGGCGAGGCGGGTCTTGGCATTCGCGCATTGCAGGAAGCCGTAGGTGCCGGTTTCGTAATTGGGATCCAGAACGGGATTGCCGCGTTCGTCGGCCGGTTCGCGTACGGCCAATTCATGTTGCTTGGCGGAATCCAAATGGATGAGAACGCCTTCGCCCTTCCCCCGATAGTCCTGCCAGTTTCCTGCATTCAACATAAGATTCGGACCTTTCGGCTGAAGGAAGAGAGGCCTGCGAACCGCTTTTTTCCGGTTCCGGCCAATAAAATCGGCATGGGCTTTTTGGGCCCGCCATCAGGGTTCAATATAGGGAAAATCCCGGATCCGCGTCAATGAATCCTGCGGAATCCAGGCTAAATGCCCACTTTTTCGGATACCACGGGATGGCCCAAAAAGATTTTCGCGAGCCTATCGAAGCCTTCGTTTTGATCCGTCGTAAGGAATTGCTGCGAACCGTTACGGGATAGCACCGTCTCGATTTCCGGATGCCGGAACAGGTAATGAGCCAGGCTCGGGGCCACGATGTCGCCTTGCACCAGGATGTCGACCTGAGGCGGGACGATGGCGCGGATGCGGGGGAACAACAGGGGGTAATGCGTGCAAGCCAAAAGCAAGGCGCCGATCTCCCCGCGCCCGCCTGCATTCATGGCCGCGGTTTCCCGCCAGTATTTTTCCAGGTAATAATCGATGCCGCCCCCTTCCAGCTCACCGGCCTCGACCAGGGGCACCAGCAACGGGCAGGCCTTCTGGATCAAGTCCAGTCCCGGCGCGAGCTTGGCCAACTCCATGGGAAAGCTGAGGGATTTGACCGTCCCTTCCGTGGCCCAAAGGGCGACGCTGCGGGCGCGGGGATAATCCGATAGCGCTTCCGCCGAAGGGCGGATGATCCCGAGAACATGGCGATCCGGATACTCCACCGGCATCACTTTTTGCTGCAAGGAACGCAGCGCCTTGGCGGAAGCGGTATTGCAGGCGATGATGACGAGTTTGCATCCTCGCCGGAACAGTTCGTCTATGCATTCCTTGCTGAAGCGGAAAATGGCATCGAAAGATCGGTTGCCGTAAGGCGCGCGCGCATTGTCGCCCAGATAGAGGTAATCGTATTGGGGCAGCCGCGCGCGGATGCTCTTGAATATGGTGAGCCCGCCGAAACCGGAATCGAATATCCCAATCTGCATCGCGCTTGCTCCGTCGGGTCGGAGTTCGACCGCATTAGTTAAATTATCCGGAGCACCGAAAGAGCGCCCCGGTTGGGCCCTCTGGAATCCCGGTTACCCGTAATGGATGCAAGCAAGTTAAGAAATTCCTGCATATGCGGTAATACGGAGCCCTACCTGGAATGCTGCGGCCGCT
>JBDSWM010000202.1:0-12579 GCA_039926685.1 Fibrobacteria bacterium
GGTATCGCCGCGGACGACGGTTCCGGGTCTGCCGATGCCCCGCGCCAGTGAAGCCGGGCCGGTCCATCATTTTCCCCGATATCGGATTCCGGTAAGCAACCCCGCCGCCACGGCGGCCAGGGCTTTGGCCACCAGGAGCGGGGAATGGGAGGGGATTCCCGTCCGCCGGGTGTGGAATTCGATGAATCCCTTAATGCGCCGGAAGAAAACCGGCAGCCGCGCCAGTGCGCCATGCCTTCCGAAGAACAGGCTTTGGTTGAAGGCATGATCGAGGAAAAAGCGCCTACGGAACAGGGGCGAGCGGCAGCCGCCCTCGACCGCTTTCAAATGCAGGATGCCGATGCCCGGATCGGAATGGATGCGCACCCCGCGAGCGCGCACGCGCAGGGAAAAATCGATTTCCTCCCCTTGCGAAGCTCCCTTGAAAGCCGGACAGAAATAGGGCGGGGCCGGCAAGCAGGCTTTAGGCACCAACGCCAGGCCGCCAGGGAAGAAAGCGATTTCACCCGCATGCGGGCGGCTGAAGTTGGTGCGGATCTCCCCGCTATCGAGGTCGATCCGACCCGGCGTCGGGATTTCGTCAGATTTGTCCGCCTGATCCACCACGCCGGTGAGGATGCGGTCAGGGAATTCCAGGGCGGCCTGCTTGAAGCGTTCGAGCAGGTGATCCCAGGGCACGATATCATCGTCCAGGAATATCACCCGGTCATGCCTGGCCAAGGAAATCCCGAGATTCCGCGCTCGCGTGAGCGAGGGAACCCGCAAAGGACATAGACGCAGCCAAGATCCCTCCAGACCCGCCGGCACGGTCAAAGACGGCAGATTCTGATCGATGATCAGAACCTCATCCCCCGCGAGCATTTGCGCGCGCAAGGCCGTGACGCTGTCCCATAGCACCTTTTCCCGCATATAGGTGGGGATGACGATGGAGACGGGCGGCAATACCGGCGGCACTATCGGGGCCATAATGGGGAGAGTTGGCTTCCCGTGTTCCTGCGCAGGAAGCGGAAGCGGGCCTCCAGGGAAAGGGTGGAATCCGTGAACGCCGAGTCGGCGGAAAGAATGCGGCAAGCGCCTTGTACGGTGCCTTGCGCCATGGCGGATGACGGCAGGGGTTGCCGGACGACAAGTTCCAACGCCGGGGACGATTTGCAGGTATACCGGCCTAAGAGGGCCGTGCGTCCCTGGAATGCGAAGAAGAATCCCGGGTTGCCGCTTTGGGCGGTTTCCCCGCTTTTGTCCAGTGTCAGCGATACCCAAGCGGCGGAGTCGCCCGCCCGGTCGGCTATCTCGAAGCGGTCGGAGAAATTATTGGCGGAGAAGAAATAATCGGAAGTGTCACCGGAAACGACGAGTTGGAAATAACTCGCGGACTGGAAACGCTCCAAGGGATTGTCCCGGAACAATGCGGGGTCCACCCTGGTTTGATGGAATTCAACCTGCTTGCCGAAGGCGAGTCCCGAATCCGCCGACAGGATTACGGATGCGCCCGCCGTGTCCAATCTGAATCGCGTGACCGGGATTCCGGGACCTTGCAGGGATATCAATCCCGAGTCCAGGGTCCAGGATCGGAATAGCGGAACGTCGCTCATATTGGTTTCGACCGCAACACTATGATCGGCCCCGAAGGTCCAATCGTAGTATTGCCCGTAATGGTACCGCAGCTGTCCCTTGCGGTAGAGCACGCTGTCATTGCGCATATGTCCCAGCAAAGGCCGGACATCGATGTCGAAACGATGGATGCGGCTGGCGCGGAGGTACAGGAAATAGCCCGAATCGGGCCGTCCCTCCGTTAAAGGCCAAAGCCTCAGCGAGTCCTCCGTGACCAGATAGGCCTGATAATCCCTGGCTCCTAGCGAGGCTTTCCAGTTCCAAACCGATCCATTCCTGGCCAGCGGGCCCGAATCGCTTGCTCCTATGCCATCTCTGCGCGAATCCATGCGCATGGACCCGGACGCGGTTTGCAGGCCCGCGAAGCGCAGGTAGGCGAAATCGCGGATTTGCGGTTCGGACTGGAAAACGCCCGAGCGCAGCCGGCGGCCCTCCAGCCTCCACAAACTATCCTTGAGCAAATCCGGAACGGCGGCCGTGTCGGCAAACTTGATTTTATGGAAGAAGGCAAAGCGTTGATCGGCGAGATGATCCAATTCCAGGTAGTTGCCCAGGAAGCGTAATTTGACGATGAAGGTATCCGGCGGCGCGGAGTGCGGGAGCACGATCAAGGTGTCCCCGTTCAGGGAATAGGCGCCATCGGCTTTTACCGGGAATTCCATCTCGAACGGTTCCGCTTGCGAATAGCTGGTGTCGGGAAAGATCTCCAGTATGATGCGCTTAGCACCGAGCTGGGTGGCTCGGGTGTCGTCCACGGAAAATGTCGAGTCCGCCTGCCAACGGCCGACCAGCGCGGCCATGGTGGTTGGGACCACCTTTGCTAGCTTTTTCTTGGCGTCCGTCTCGGGATTCTCGAGGCTCAGGGAGCAATGGGAAAGCCATAGGCAGCATCCCAGCCAAAGCGATCGGAAAATGGACCCGGCAACGGGGGGAATAGGAAACGGACGCATGCATCCCCAGTTTATCATAGGCGGGACCGGATTTCCCCTGGTAGACCGCGACATATCCATCGGCGGCATTACCGTCAATCTGGCCATGGTGCCTTATTCGCCCGCGGAATTGGACCGGATTGTGGGCTTGGTGGGGTTGCGGGAAAGGGCATGGCCGTATTGGCTGGAGGATTGGCCCGCCACCTATGCCTTGGCGGAGATGCTGAACGAGGAAGCGGACGGAAAAATGAACGGGAAAGGCGCCGATGCCTGGCCGGGCCCCATCCTGGATTTGGGATGCGGTGCGGGGATACTCGCGGCTTATCTCAAACAGCGTTTCGGACGCGAACCCTTCAGTTGCGACTTCAACAGCGATGCCTGCCGCTTGGCGGCCATCAATGCGGCCAGGAACGGAGCCCGAACAGGCCGGTCCAAGGTGTTCTGCGCCGACTTCCGCCATTTCCCGGCGCGGGCGGTTTTCGGCCTGGTGCTGGGAGGGGAAATGCTGTATACCCGCGAGAATCAGGCCCCCATCCTGGCCTTCCTGAAAACGCGGCTGGCTCCCGGCGGCATGGCGTTGTTCGCCGATCCCGGGCGCTCCGCCGCGGAAGGCTTTACGGAAGCGGCCCTGGCGGCGGGATTCAAGGTGGAAACACGCATGGTACGGATGCCCGAAAGGAATCGAAACATACGGGTATATCGGCTCACCCCCGGCGCTTAAATTCTTATTTTTCGGGACGCCAAAATGGATTTCAGCAACGCTTCCGCCATCATCGTTCCGGCCTATAATGCGGAAACCTTCCTGGGCGGGACCTTGCGGGCCTTGCTCGCGCATGTGGATCGGGAACGCATAGCCGTTATCGATGACGGCTCCGTCGACGGGACCGCGGAGCGGGCGCGGGAATCGGGAGTGACTTGCCTCCGCCACGAGCGCAATCAGGGTAAAGGATCCGCTTTGATGACCGGACTTTTGTGGGCCCGCGAACGAGGCTGGCGTTGGGCCGTGACCATGGACGCGGATGGGCAGCATGCCCCTGCCGATCTGGAATCATTTTGGGCGGGAGCGGAGCGCATGCAACCGGATACCGCCATCTTGGTGGGCCGCCGCGGCATCAGGGGTACGCCCATGCCTTTGCACCGGCGCTTCAGCAATCTGGTCACCACCCGGATGATTTCCGGACTGGCGGGCAAGCCCGTGTTCGACGCCCAATGCGGCTTCCGCATGTACCGCCTGGACGCGCTGGCCCCGGCCGGGTTCCCGCGCCATGGCCGCTTCGAATGGGAGTCGCAAGCGTTGGTGCTCGCCTGCCGGAGCGGATTTTCCATCCTGCCGGTGGACATCGCCACGGTGTATACCGATAATGGTTCGCATATGCGCCTGATGCTCGATTCTTTGCGCTTCCTGCGCATGTATTGGAGGCTGCTGTGGACGCGATGAAGACGGCCCGGCAGCATATGGTGGAGGGCGTTTGGAAGCGCCTGGGGCTCGACAATGATGAGCTCAAGGCCGTAATGGGCTCAATACCGCGCCATCTCTTCTTGGATTCGGCCCTGGGATCAAAAGCCTATTCGGACATATCCTTGCCCATTGGCGCGGAGCAGACCATTTCCCAACCGTCCATGGTGGCCATGATGTCCAATGCCCTGGCGCCGCGCAAGGGCGGTAAAATCCTGGAGATCGGCACCGGATCGGGATACCAAACGGCCATCCTCGCGCATTACACCCCCAGGCTTTACACCGTGGAACGGATCGCCGCCTTGTCCAAGCGCGCGCAAGCGCTTCTGGATCAGCTGGGATTCCGCAACATCATCTACAAGACCGGGGACGGCAGCTTGGGCTGGGAAAGCTGGGCCCCTTATGATCGCATCATAGTCACCGCGGGCGCGCCGGTGGTTTCGGACAAGCTGAAATTGCAGCTCACCGACGGCGGACGCATGCTCATTCCCATGGGCGGCCGGGAATCCCAGAAACTGCTATGCGTGGACAGGATCGGATCGACCTTCCGGGAAACGGATTTGGGCGAGTGCCGGTTCGTGCCTTTGCTCGGCAAAGAAGGGTGGGAGAAATAGACCGCTTCAAGCGATAGAACTTTGACTTTTGAGCTCCCCTCAATCACCCCTTGAACATCTCCCCGAATTTTTTTCCCAGCAGCCTATTCGCCGCAACAATCGCCCCCGCCAAAATAACCATTCCCACCACCGCCAGCGCCGCCGCCAGATTGTTCCCGTCCCCTGCCCGCGTGGTCAGGAAGTACATCGCTTTCGTGATGGGGTAGTAGAACTCCTTCATGGCCAGGATCAGGGAATCGCTTACTTCCAGCATGGAGAAGGCGAATACCAGCAGGCCCGAGGCCAGGAAATACGGGGTCAGCAAGGGTAGGTGGATATTCCAGACGCGGCCCGGAAATCCCTGTCCCAGGGTTTGCGCGGCCTCGTCGATTTGAGCCGGCAGGCTGCGGTAGCCGGTGAGGATGCTGCGGAACGCGAAAGGCACCCGGCGCATGGAGTAAGCCATCACCAGCAAAAACAGCGGGCTGCCGGCCGGATCCAATGGCGTGCCCGCGAACAAGGCCACATACCCGAACGCGAGGATGATCCCCGGCAAGGCCAGCGGCGCCATGGCCAGGGTTTCCCAAAGGCGCGCCCAGAATCCGCTCCCGACGAGCACCAGGCGGGCCAGCCACCAGCCCAGGATCAGATCGAGCAGCACGGCGAGGCTGGATAGGAACAGACTGGTCTGGATGCTGCCGCTCGTGATGCGATGATGGAACAGCTGGGTGAAATATTCCGCGGTATAGGCGGAGGGCAGGATGGACAGGAACCAATCGCGCGAGACGGCCAGCAATGTCATCGCCGCCACGGGAAGGAAGGCGAGCAACAGTACGGCAGCCAGCAGTCCCGCGGACAAGGGGCCCATCCATGCTCCCAAATCCTTTTCCGGCGCGGGACGGATGCCTTTGCCCTGATAGCGGGACTGCCCGCGCGATAAAGACTGGCTTATCCAATAACCTCCCATTCCCACCATTCCCATCACCGTCGCCAACGCGAATCCCATCGGATTGCGGTTGAGATCCGTGATCAGGCTGAAGGCCTGGTAGGGGAGCACTTGCCGGTATTCCATCAGCAAGGGGGTTCCCAAATCGGTGAAGGACCATACGAACACCAGGGCCATGCCGGCGAACAACCCGGGGCGTACTTCCGGCAGCAGGATTTTGCGGTAATACGCGAAGGTCTTGCCGCCAAAGCACAGCGCGGCTTCCTCGCTGTCCCCGTTCAGCGCCGCGAAATGGGTTACCAGGGAAAAGTAGAGGATGGGGAACAGGTGCAGGCCTTCCAGCAGGATCACCCCCGGCATCCCGCCCCCGAGCCAATCCACGGGCGCGTGGATCAAACCAAGGTGTTGCAAAAGGATGTTCAGGGAGCCGTATCGCCCTAGCAATTGCCGCATGGCTATGGCCCCGGCGAATGGCGGCAACAAGAGCGGTATCATCACCCCGTTCCGCAGCCACGCGCGTCCGGGAAGGCGATAACGGCCGAGCAAGACGGCAAAGGGCAGGGCCAGGCCAGCTGAAAGTGCCGTTGCCCCCAAGGCGATGGCCACGCTGTTCCATAGCGAGCCGCGCAATACCGGGTTCACGGCCATGGCGCGGAAAAGTCCCAGGCTGAAATGCCCGCTCGGGAAGAAGGCCTCCTTCAAAAGCAGAACGGCCGGCGCGATTAGGAAAACGCCGAATACGCCGCCCAGGAAAATCCTTTGCAACCAGCGCCAGCTGGCTTCCCGGTACCCGTCGGAAGGCCTCAATACCACAAGCGATGCTCCTCGGGAAACTCCAGGGAAAGGGGGGCGCCGGTTTTCCAACCTTCCGATCCGCCTATGCCGACGCGGGCCAGGATCCGCCCTGAGCTCGTTTCCACGCCCAGGGTGATATGCGTACCCATGAACTCCTGGAAGGCCAGGATCCCCGGCAGCACAGGGGCACCCTCCGACTTTATCCTCACGTTTTCCGGCCGGATGCACAGGGTATCCGATCCGTTACCGCCCGATCGCAAGGCGGCCGGGATCTGCGCGCCCCGCATCACGTTCATATCGCCGAGGAACAGAGCCGTTTCCAGACGGCGCGGCCGGGCATACATTTCCGCCGGGGTTCCCAGCTCCAGGATACGCCCGGCCTGCATCACAGCCAGGCGATCGGAAAGCGCCAGGGCCTCTTCCTGATCATGGGTTACGTACAGGATGGTGCTGCCGGCTCGCCGGTGGAAATCCAGCAGCTCGCGGCGCATGGCTTTGCGCAAGGCCGCATCCAGGTTGGAAAGCGGTTCATCCATCAACACCGCCCGCGGTTGGATGGCCATGGCCCGCGCCAGGGCCACGCGCTGCTGCTGGCCGCCGGATAGTTCATGCGGATAGCGTTTTTCCAGGCCTTGCAATTGATAAGCCAGCAGGGACTGATCCAGGCTGGCGCGGATTTCAGGTTTGGATTTGCGGAGCACTTCCAATCCGTAAACGATGTTTTCCCCCACGGTCAGGTGCGGCCAGAGCGCATAGTTCTGGAATACCAGGGCGCAGCCCCGCTTGTGCGGTTCGGCCGCGGTGACATCCTTTCCGCCCACCTTCACCCGGCCCGCATCGGGTTTTTCCAGGCCCGCCACCACCCGCAGTAGGGTGGTCTTCCCGCATCCGGAAGGCCCCAGCAGGCAGAAGAACTCCCCTTCCGCGATGGACAGGTCCACATTGCTCAGTACGGGAACGGCTCCCGGCGCGAAGGTCTTGTCGATTCCCGTGACTTCAATCATGCAACTCCCGGGCCCATGCGGCCATGATCCTGTTACGGAAGGAGTCATCCTTCCATTTACCCGCCATGCCGGCAATCGCCTCCTGGTCGGCCGGGGGACGGAAATAGCGGCTGGCGACCAGGCCGGCATGCCAGGCTTCCGCATCCTTGGCCTTGGAAACCCGCGCATTCAAGGCCTGCCAGGCCTGGCTTGCGGCCGCATGGTTATCCACCATCCAAAGGCCCAGGGCATCATTCACCAGCGCCCAGCGCGATTCCGTCAGCGAATCCGAATATTTCCAATCCATTCGATCGGCTTCCAGAAAGGGGTTTCCCCGCACGAAACTGTTCCGCTCGTCCATGCGCGCGGCCGCTTTCGGCAGCACGCTCATGCGATTGAGGGATAATTGCAGCGGACCATTGGGAGCCCCGGCTTTCAGCCCCCACAGCAGCTGGCAGCGCTCGGAAAGCAGGAATTCGATGAAGCGGGCAGCGATCGCGCGCTGGGGCGCGCCTTTCAGGATGGCGACGGGATCCGGAGTGGTCACGGTTTCCCCCGCCGGCAAAACGAATCCGGCCCTATCGTTTCCCAGCTTTTCGATCAGGGACCAGGCGTATTGATCGATGGCGATGGTGTAGGCCGATTCGCCGGTGGAGATCAAAGGCAGCACCGCGGAGGCGCCCTTGGTGAAATGGTTCGAGTTGGCGGCGATGCGCATCAGCAATTCCCAGCCGCGGTCCCATCCGAATTTCTGCAGTATGATTTCATAGATTACGTGGGCGGATCCGCTGCCGCGCGGGTCCACACTGGCCACCGATTGGTCCGCCTCCGGTTCCCCCAAATCCTCCCAGGAATCGGGTATGGGCAGGCCTTTGCCGGAGAGCAGGGCGCGGTTGTAGAGGATGCCGAAGCTGGAAAGGGCCACGCCATACCAGCCTTCGGAGTCGGAGAAGATGCGGCTGCCGCCGATGTCGGCGGGAACTGAGTCCAGGGTTCCCGGGGCCAATGCCCGCCCTTCCAGGAATCCAGCGCCAGCCAAAGTACGGAAGGGAGGGGTGCCCCCTCCGAAAAACAGATCGATGCCGATGGAAGCGGGAGTTTTGGCGAAGCGGGATTGAACGTAGCGGAGATCCTCGGACGTACCCCCTTGGTCTATCCAATTCAAATACGGCGCTTCGCCGTACCGGACCGCATACCAGGACTGGAAGGCTCCGCCGATTTCCTGGCGGATATTATCCCCATGGGGCGTGAGGATGGACAATACCGGCGCCGTACCGGCCACATCGGTCAGGAAATGCCGGCCCCCCAGCCCACAGGTCAGGATCAATCCGGCGATAAAAATCAGGAGAGGACGGTTGCGAGACAGGCGGGGTTCCTTCCCTGGGTAAAACCTTCCGATTGCCAAAAATTTATTGAAGATGCGAGGGATCAAGGGCCGATTTTATATCTTTCGAGGCCAATCGGAGGCTTTCAGCCGGCTAAAAACCTGATTTTAGCCGAGTCTAAGCGACTTGCCGATTGACATGAGAGGGAATTGGCTTATCTTGAGGATAGGGCTTGCTCCGGAAAGGTCGATTGTGCGCATAGGTTTTCCCGTCTACCTGCTCGTTTCTCTATCCTGTATTCTTCCCGCCTCGGCCCAATATGAGGATTTGGTCGATTTCCAGGACGCGCCCACCCGGACCAAGGAAGAAGAAGGCGTCATCTGCACCATCGAAGGCGTGCAGTTCACCAAGAAGCCGGGCCCAAAGGAAGGTTCCAAAGAACTGAGTATCGTGTTTCTCCTCACGGAAAAACCCTCCGCCTATTTCAACTATTACGACCCGATTAAAAAAGCCGTGGTATTCGATTTCTACGACACGCATATCGGGGAAAGTATCATGGAGCCCATCCATGAGCACCCCATCACGAACAGTACGGTGGAATTGTTCAAATTGGATTTGAACAAAGACGTTTCCGGCTTACGCCCGGATATCCGCGATGTGGTGCGCGTCAGCTTGTTCACGGCCTATGATCTGGAATATGAAATCCAGGAAGATTACGGCGTGATCACCATGAATTTCAAATGGAACAAGCAAACGGAAAACGCCTTCATCCGCAAAAGCCACGCCTTTTACTGGCAGTTCCCGCTGGCCTTGGCCGTTTTGGGCGGAGGCGCCTATGCGGGTTATAAGTATTTCTACAAGCCTCCTGAGGAATCGGTGGATTTCCTTCCCACTTATCCTGTTCACGACGCCAAAGTAGCCCCTTAGCCCTTCTCCTTCCCGGGCAGCGGCAGCGCTTCTCGCAGCCGCTTCATTTCGGTTCCGCCCTGATTTTTTTATCTTTGAGGGCCGAATCCGCCCACCTATAAGAAGGATGAACGATGCCTTTCAAAATCAAAACCCTGAACAACATCTCGCCCCTTGGCCTCAAGCTTTTCGGGGACAGTTATTCCGTGGCTGGCGAAACCGCCTCTCCGGATGCGGTCCTGGTTCGCTCCGCCATCGTGGACACGGATGAGATCCCCAGCATGCTGGCCATAGCCCGGGCGGGCGCGGGCACCAATAACATTTCCATCGATAAGGCCACGGAAAAAGGGGTTTGCGTTTTCAATACTCCCGGCGCCAATGCCAATGCGGTCGCCGAACTGGTTTTCATCATGCTCGGAATCCATGCCCGCAAGATCCACAAGAGCCTGGAGTTCTCCACGGCGCTGGCGGGCGAAGCCGATGACAAGGCCATCTCGGAAAAAGTGGAGAAGGGCAAATCCAGCTTCTCCGGTTTCGAATTGCAGGGCAAGACCCTGGGCGTCATCGGCCTAGGCAAGATAGGCGTGCTGGTTTCCAATGCCGGCTTGCAGCATGGCATGCGCGTGATCGGTTTCGATCCGTTCCCTACGGTGGCCAATGTGCATTTGCTCAATCCCCGCGTGGAAATCGCGCATAAGCTTGATGAAGTGATCGCCCAGGCCGATATCATTTCCGTGCATGTGCCTTTGTCCGACAAAACCCGCAACCTCATCGGGGAAGCGCAATTGAAGAAGGCCAAGCAAGGCGTCATTCTCATGAACTACGCCCGCAAAGGCATTTACGAGGATAACGCCGTCATCGCCGCCCTGGATTCCGGAAAAGTGGGCGGCTATATCAACGACTTCCCCTCCAAGGCCTTGCTCGGCAAGCCCAATGTCATCTGCACCCCGCATCTGGGGGCGAGCACGGCGGAGTCCGAGGAGAATTGCGCCGTGATGGCGGTGAACCAATTGCGCAATTATCTCGAGTACGGCATCGTCGCCAATTCGGTGAATTTCCCCGGCATAGAAAGCTATCCGGAGGCATCCACGCGCACGCGCCTGGTGGTCATCAATAAGGATGTCCCGAATATGATCGCCCAGGTCACCCAGGTGATAGGCAAGGCGGGCCTGAACATCGTTTCCTTCATGAATGCGAGCAATGGAAAAATCGGCTATAACATCATCGACCTGGAAAAGGACCTGTCCGATGCCTTGGTTGAATCCATCAAGAGCATCGCGAACGTGGTCCGGGTCCGGGTGCTCCGTTTTCCGCAGAAGTAGGCATCGGCGCTTGACTGTTTTCCGCCGTTTCAGGGGGCTGTTTCGCCTCCTGAAACGGCCCTTGCGCTTGCCGGCTTTGCTTTCGCCTCCACTCATTGCATATAATGACCCGAATGGCATTTTCCGCTGACCCCCTTTTCCGCAAGCTGATGCCCGTCCTGGCCTTGTGCCTGGCATTCGGATGGGCGCCCGCCAAGGAATTGAACATCCGCCTGGAAGTGGCCCGCCAATTGGCTGAAAAAGGCGAGTACGAAAAAGCCGTGGAGGAGTTGAAAATCTACCTGGGCGAGCATCCGGATTCCCCTGAAATCTACGCCCGCATAGGCGCCATGCGCATGAAGCAAGGCAATTTCAAAATGGCAGGGGAAAATTACAAGATCGCCCTGGCCAAGGATCCCAAGTTGACGGAGGCGCGCGAAGGGCTGGCCAACGCTTACGAGCAGGCCGGCGACAAGGCCAAGGCCGAAGAAGAACGCAAGAAGCTGCCTGCCGCAAAGCCTTCGGTGCCGGCTGCATCAGCTCAGTCCGCTCCATCCGGAAAAGAGGCGGCGCCCAAGCCTGCCAGCGCCAATAGCGTATCGGCGGCCGGGAAAGATAAAGAACCCCCCGCCCCGGTCGCTGCCGGGGATGAGGGGTTCCTCCCGGCATTGGACTCCGTTTTCACTCAAGGAGCGGAAGGCATCTACGCCCAAAAGGATTTCCTGGATGCCCTCGAATATTACCGGCAGAACAAGCCGGATGCCATGGCTCCTGCGCTGAGGCGCTGCCTGGCCAGGCAACCGGGCCACCCCGGCGCCTATTATCTGGGTGGGCTGATGCGCTATGAGAAAGGCGACTATGCCAAGGCAAGCTTCAATTTCAAACGTTCCTTCGCCTATCCCGCTCGCGGATTCAACTCCTACTTCTACCTGGGCCGTATTTACCAGCGGCAGCAGCGGGTTCCGGAAGCCATCGCCGCCTACGAGAAATACCTTTCTCTGAGCAAATCCGGGCCCGGCCGCAAGCAAGCCGAGGCCTATCTCGCCCAGCTGAGCGGGGGAAAAAAAGAGAATCAGCTCGCCGAGGTTCCGGAAGAAAAGGGGACGGATTCCGCCAAGGGGACGGAACCCACGGCGAAGGCCGCGGCGGAAGGCCCGCAAACCCCAGTGGAAGCCGCCAAGGCCCTCATCCTGGGGAGGGATGGATCTTTCTTCTACCTGATTCCGGATAAGGCCGCGCCATCGGGAAAGAACCTCCAGCGCGCCTATGATCTTTGCAGGCAGGAGAAATTCGAGAAAGCGGTGAACACGCTCAAGGAAACAGTGCTCAACTATGGCGGATCCGACAATGCCCAAGCCGCGGGATTGGATCTGGCTTCGGTTTACCTGCGCCTGGGGCTGTGGGAGAACGCTCGCGATCGCATCAAGGATTACCTGGGCAATGCCCCCCGGGATTCCCTCAAGTATTATGATGCGGCCCAATATCTACTGGCTTTGGCTAATCTGGGCCTCAAGGATGGGGAGCAGGCGGAAAAGGCCTTGTTGAAAACCCAGCCCGGCAATCCCGCCCAGCCTCAAGCCGGCGCGACCGGGCCCTCCCAGGAGGAAATCGATTACCGCCTGGCGCAAGCATCCAGCCTGCAGCAGGACAGTAAAAAGCAATCGGGATACATGGAAAAGGCCTACGCCAACTCCCAGTACCCGGCCCGCCGGGCCGAACTGGCCCAGAAATTGG
>JBDSWM010000203.1:0-4758 GCA_039926685.1 Fibrobacteria bacterium
CTCAGCCACCCCGTCGTTGTTCGCATCGGGCAGCAAGGAAAGCTGGTCCTTTTGCAGCACGTAAATCTTGCCGTCCACCACCTTCACGCCCAGCGGTTCGTACATATTGCTGGCGAATTTCGTAAAGGTGACCTTGGAGGCATCGCCTGTCTGGACATTGGAGACGATATAGACGTTGGCTTTGGTTTTGCTGAAGCCTTCCCAGGTGGAAACCACCAGCCGTCCATCGGGCAGGAAATCCAATCCGCTCACCTGGGGATCGAATCCGGCCGGCCGGAGGTTGGTGAGGGTATAACCGGGATGCACTCCCTGGGTTTGCGCCGTGACGGTGGAAACGGCTGCGGCGATAAGTGACACGGCTATCATGCGGGCGAACGGCACGCTGACCTCCTGGAAAAAATGATGGAAATAACGACTCATCCCCGATTGCTCAGGGAAACTTCAACAACAACGATCCTGGTTTCTGGTTTTCGAAAGTCAATTTCAAGAAATCATCCGAACGCTCGGCATGGATTACCCAGACTTCATCCACCGCGCCTTGGAAATAGGCGCTGGTGCCGGCCGGCTCCCAATCGGAATGATTCCCGAAACCGATCCGCCAATAGCCGCCGATATTTTCGGCTTCCGCGGTGGAGGGATCCTCCGCCACCTTCACGCCATCCACGAACAAGGCTTGTCCCTTGGCCGAAAGCCGGGTGGCTACATGGTGCCATTGCCCGTCATTCAAGGGAATAAGGCCCGGCAGTATCTTGTACGTTCCCTCGGTCGGCATGGGGGTTCCCGGAACCGTAGGGGGATAAACGCCGTTTATCACGGTTCCGTCCGTGTACATATCGATGAGCCGGTCCCAAAAATTGGTGGTCGTTGCGGTGTCCTTGTTGGTGAATTCGAAAATCCGGCCGCCGGCGGTCGTGGTGGTTTTTATCCAACCCCCATAGGTGTAGACATTGGGATTGGTGAACTTCTTGCCCGATCCCATATATTGGGTCTTGCCGTCCAGGAGCAGACCGGAACCGAGGACGCCGGAAACCGCGCCGCCCGCTTCCCGGAAATTAATGGCCGTTCCGTCATTGCGGCGGCCGGAGTTATCCCTCATCGATGGGCCCACCATGAACGGATCTTCATCCAGATGCCAGGCGGCGGCGTAGCCATCGGCCAGGCTGAAGACCGAACCTTGCGGCCAAGCCGCGGGCATGGCCGCCGCGCCGGCATATCCCCAATACAACCGCACTTTCTGCAACGAATCGGCGAAGACCGTATCCATGAGCACCCAGACCTGAGCGGATTTCGCCACCGGGTCCCAGAGTTGCAACTCGCAAGGCAAAGGGTCGCCTTTTTCATTCGTGATCCGGATATCGGCGCCATCCGCCCGCGCCGCGTTAAAATCGAAGTTGGCCGCGTTCAAGGCGAAACGCAAGGGAATATGGGCCACATTCCCGGCGATCCGGACGGCGTCCGGCCGGGTATCCAGAGCCAAGACCGTCGAATGCGTCCAGGCCAGGTACGGACCCGAGGTGTTCGCGGACGCTTCCGGCAGCACATCCAGGTTCCAAGCGAAGGCTTTGGATTCCGATGTCCCTTGCAGGCTGCCATAGAGAAGCGAGTCGATGAGGCCGGGAGGGACGGAGTCGAAAGCGATCTCCCCTGAAGCGGAGTCGACTTTTTGGAAGAAGGTGGTGCCGGGAATATACACGTAGCCCGTGGCGGTATCGGCCGCGCCTTCCAGGTCGACGGAGATTGTTCCCGCATGCTTCAACGTCTGTTCCGGGAACCGGCCTTCCGCTCCGGCCACGGCGATACCCTTGATCCTGCACCTGGTCCCATTCGCCAGGCTCCGGGCCTCCAGGTTGTAGCGTCCCGTGTCCACATCGTTGAAACCATAACGACCCGCGGCATCGGTGGTATCGATATGGAGCGCGGAAGACCCGCCGTCGACCAGCTCCAGGGGATTGAAACCGTCCGGAACCAGGATGACCTGGGTGCGGGCAGCGGGCAAGCCGTCCAAGCTCAGGACATTTCCCGTCAAGCCTTTGGTGGGATTCCCGGTTTCCGATCCGGTATTGCATCCGCCCAGGAAAGCGGGTGCGGCCAGCGCCAAGGCGAGCGCTGCGGCGTTCACCGCCGACCGGAACATGGGGATTACCTTCCGGCCGCTCATGTCTTCACCTTGGCCGGGATTTTGGATAAAGGGAAGAATTGGGTGTTCAGTTGGTAGACGCGATCCGCATCCGGGAATTGCTTCTCGAGGCCGAGCAACTTTTTCCGGAAGGCGATGATTTCCTCTTTCATGGCCTCGAAAGCCGGTTTGGAAAGGCTCAGGGTCAGAGTGGACATATCCCGGTATGCGGCCTCATGCCGGTCGATCGCTTCCTTTGCCAAATCCATGCACGCGGTCTGGTAGTTGGCCACGTTCAGGGACTCGACTTCCGGACCGGTGGTGATATGGTTCTGGGCTTGCCGGTAAATCCCTTTTTCATCCTTTGCGATGAATTTCAGGCCATCCAGGACCTTGATGGCCTTCTCGGCCTGATCGGGACGGATGGGCGGATCGAGCAACCGGGCCAGAACGGCATAGTCGTCCTTGAAGCGGATGAGTCCGATCAATTCGCGGATCGCGCTATAGTACCATTTGGAATAGAATTCGAACTGGCCGCTTTGCACCTGATAGGCGTCCAATTTGCGCACGGCCATCATGCGCCCGAAGTAGATGCGCTTATCTTCCACGGTTTTGGCTTCGCTGAAGTAGACCATGTTCTCGAAATACTCCGACTCTTTTTTCCGGAGCTCCATGGCTTCGGCGAAACGGACGATGAGGCTCCTCCCCAGGCTGCGCTTCCCATCCATGACGTTCTTGTAGAAACCGGAAGAATTCACTTTCGCCCGTATGGCGAAATACCGGTGGGAGAAGGCCGGGTTCTTCCGCTTTTGGAATTGGTAATACGCTTTCATGAACAGCCGGTAGTCGGTGAAATCGAAAACTGTGAGGCTATCCATGAGACCTATAATATTAGGTCGGGGGCGTTTAATTACTGGGGAAATCGCTTAAAAATCGTTTCCAGATGGAAACAGTCAAATACAGCAAGTTTCCCCATTATGGCCGAAAAATGCGGCTTTTATGTCCTTAAATGGAGGATCGGACGCGATCAGCCGTTTCCATCCAGGCAAAGAAATCAGCGGCAACCAAGGATTTACACCATTTCAAGGAAATCAAACCCTTATCTTGGTTGCTGGGTTTGCTTACTTGCCGCCTGACGATTCTTTTAGGCTTTATCCGGACACAAGAAAGAAATAAGAAATGCTGGTTTCGTTTGAAGTCTGGTTTGACGAAATTTCGAACAAAAAAATCAGGAACTACTGGTCGCTTTTGTCTAAACACGGAGTTTCTGATTTTATGGAAAAAATGGTCGTGTTTCCGCATATAACCCTTTCAGTATACAGGGAGCAGATCTCCATAAAAAAGATTGAAACGTTTAGAAAGATCGCAGCAAGGGTAAGCAGTGAAAACATCAACCTTAACTCCATTGGTACTTTCGGGAAATCCAACGTAATCTTCTTGAGGCCATCTGATAGCTCTTACTTGAGAACCATTAAAATGGAAATTGAGGGAAAAATTATCGGCAAACGTTTGGATTTGTACAATGAACCGGATTGGGTTCCTCATTGCACCTTGGCCATGAATGTTCCAGAAACAAAGTTCTCTGCTGGATTCCAATTGATTCGGAAAAGATTTAAGCCATTTGAAGTACGGATTCGCGAGTTGGTCGTTGTCGAATGCGACCCATTAAAAGTGATTGAGAGAATAAAATTGTAAAGACTTCGATTCCCCTCCGACCGCAGCCCTACCACGTGATCCACGGGGCGCGATGGTCAGGCGCTCGACATCGCCGGCTTCGGGAACCATCCCATCGGAGAGGTAGCGCTCGGCCATCAAGCGCATGTCGTACGCCATCCAGCTCGGTATGAAGTTGCGCACGTTCTTTTCAAACCCGGCGCTATCGTCTCCGCCAAAGTTGATCGGGCGTTTCAGAACCTTCGTCCAGATGGCGGCTATATCCGTCCCCGTCAATGTTTCCGGGGCTGCCGCGTGTGCGGCCGATCGCGATTATCCCAGCAAAAGCAGGAGCAGGCCGAGGAGGATGGCGGCGAGGGGCAAGAGCCTTTGCATGGATTTGCGTTCGCGGAAAATGACGGCGCCACCGGCGAAGGAGACGAGGATGTTGGTGCGGCGGATGGCGCTGATAAGCGAGAGTTTGGCCAAGGGGTGGGAGAGGGCCGAGAAGTAAGCGAAGTCGGAGGCGACGAGGAGGGCGCCCACCAAGACCATGGAAGGACGGAAGCGGTAGCGGGTGGTCCGTGCGCGATTGGGATACCAAGCGACCGCGAGCAGAAGCCCCAGAAGGATGGCGAGATAGGGGAGGAAGAAGCCCAGCACGAACAGGGGTGGGAGGCCTCGGTCCTGCAGCAGGAATTTATCGAAGCCGGCGCTGGCGGCGCCGGTCAGGGCGGCGGCGATCATCATCAGGATCCAGGGCAAAGCGGCGGTGGATCCGGTTCCTCCGGAGGATGGCCTTCGCGCGGAGAGGGAAAGCGCCAAGTAGGCGGAGAGGATGAGGACGATGCCGGCCCACTGGAGCGGGGCGGGGCGTTCGCCGAAGAGGAGAACCGCGCCCATCACGGTGAAGAGAGGGCCCGTAGCGCGCAGCGGGGTGGCGACGGTGAGTGGCAGGTGCTTGAGGGCGAAGTAGGAAAGCACCCAGG
>JBDSWM010000204.1:0-5346 GCA_039926685.1 Fibrobacteria bacterium
TGTCCTTTAGTCCGGAAAAATTGTAGGCGTGATAATGACTCATGGAATCCTCTCCATGGAATCCGCGAGCACCGAAGCCTGCTTCGCCAGATCGGCTGTTTCCTCTACGCCGCCTTTTTCCGCGAAGTGACGGAGTACCTTAAAGCGGGTCGCCACGCCGCCAATCCATTTCCGATCCAGCCCGCTGTCCGGTAAGCCCTTTTGCCACCCCACCATTATCCCGGCCGTTTTCAGTTCTTCCGCATTTACGCTTTCCAAAATGGCCTTATCCTTTTCAGCCAATGCGGAAGGCGGTTCTTCCAGGAACCGTCCTAATAGACCAAGGAATTCCAGTCGCGATAATATGATTTCCTCAAGGTAAGCTGCCGCCGAAGGTCCGCCGGCATTTTTTAGGCCCTCAATCAGCGGCAATCGCTGGGCCTTGGTAAGCAGGCGATCCGTCCGCATCCATTCCGATGAATTCAGGAAGATAACCACAGGCGGAAATACCCTTACATGCTTTTTCAATTCCGAGGGTGTTAATGCTACCAGCAGGCCCACAGGCAAATATTCGGCATCCAATTCATGACTGGAAATGCGGCTCTGGACTACGGGATGCGGCGTTTGGTAATAGACAACGCGGGTGTAATAGTCGAACACCTTGCCATCCCCAAAATCTTTCGCCCCGAGCGAAGTCGCGACTTTGGCCATGGAGGTTTGCGTGGCCACCCGCAATCCATCGCGTGTTTGCAAGTACACCAAGCAAGCAGAGTGGCAGTCGGGCCTGGCCGCCAATTCCCCTTCCAAGGATTCCAGCCTGCTGCGGATTCCCAACATCCGGCTGATATCTTCCAGCTTATGCTCGATAGACCGCCCAGTGAAATAAGACTCACGCTGGATCTTCATCGCCAGCTCTCCACGCCGCTTCCACTCCGCAGCATCCGCCGCTCTCGGATCCGCCGCTGCCGCCAATTCCCACGCCCCCAAATGCCCGGCTTCATTCCCCAGCTCGTCCGCCATGGTGGGCAGGAATTGATCCTTCTCCGCCGACCGCTTCTTCATCACTTCGTAAATCTCCGCCGTCGTCAACCCTTGCGTGCCGGCCAGGAAGGCGGAATCCTCCAGATAGGCCAAATCCCATTTCACCGCCGCGTTGGCGGGCGCGAGGATTTCCGCCCACGGGGCCGCGCCCCAGACGCGATCCTGGAAACGGCCCAGTTCCTTGGCGCCGGCCGGCAGGGACAATCCCGAATCCATGGTAACGATGGCGTTACCGGTTGCGATTTTGCTCATCGTCTTCCCTTCTTTCGGATGCGGGCGGCAGCCCGCCATCATGCCGATCACCGTAATTACCGCCAGCGCCGCCGTTGTCGGCATCACCGCCCTCGGCCATGGTGCCGCAAGCGCCGACCGTGCCCGGCCCTCCGCCAGGGCCCGCCCCGGCGCCGGCATCACGGCATGACCCCGAATTCGAACTTGGTGAACAGTTTCAGGCTTTGCGGCCCCTGGTACTTCACCGATCCCCGCCATACCACCGTGTACTGGTTGGTCGCCTTGTAAATCTCCAGGGTCTGCAAGGTGGCCGGCAAGGCCATGCGGCCCTCGCCCACATCCAGGCATGGCGAGGGTTTTTCCGGGTTCAGCTTGAATTCGAAAGCGGGATGATCGGGATCGAGATAGCGCAGCTTTATGGTTTCGTCGCCTTTCAGATAAGGCAGCTTGAGGCCGGGAGGGGCGCCGTTGAAGAACTCCGGGTTCAGCAAGGGCATGGGAGCGGGCGGTTCCCTTTGGCCGGCCGCGCCGATTTCCGCCATGTCCTGCAAGCGCATCCGCCGATCGGCTTCCGCGTCGATGCGATCGGGATGCGAGAGGCCCGCTTGCGCCAAGCGCGGGAAGGCGTTGCGGGGCGCGTAGCCGAAAGAGCAGGGGTCGGGCTGCCTGCCCCAATTCTCGTATTTGCCCAGCACCAGGGTGTCCGGCGTAAGCAGGCGGTTGGGATCCTCCAGGTTGGGAAGCGCCATGCCCTGCAGCAAGGCCGGATCGTTCTTGACCATGAATCCCTTGCCCAGGGGGTTTTTGGCGTAGGCGTATTCCACGCCGGGAAGCGACTTGGCGTCCTTGCCTCCGTAAGCGCGCGAATAATCCAGGCGCATGCTGGCGAAAGGCTCCGGCGGGCTGAACGTGAATCCCATGCCTTGCACCACCACCTTGCGGTTGCCGAACACGCGCACGATTTTGCGGTAGCCCCCCACCATGATGCCCACGTCGAGATGATTGGCCTGGTTGCCTCTGGGCGCATAGGCGCTGGCATGCAGGATCACGTCCGTTAGCGGTTTATAGGCGATGCCTTCCGCTTCGGCCTTGGGTGCGTTCTTGAGGGGATCGCCCTCGTCAAGAAAAGCGTCGATGTCGTGGAATGGGATCTGCGAGGACGCGTCCGGCTCGGCCACCTTGCCATTGGCGAAGACATAGGTGCGCTTGCACAGCACGGAAAGCAGGGGTGTGCCGTCGGGTCCGTAGCCTGGCGCAATTTTGGTCAGCCATTCCATATCCATGCCCGGTTGGAATGGCTAAGCATTGTCAGGGAAACGATAAGGACTCCCTTGGTAAGGAATGGGTCATGCAAAAGTAATATGTTTAATCGTGGGACCCGGGGGAGTGACCCGGATCACGGGCCACTTTCGGCGTAAATCCGGGGTGGGGCGGCCTTTTAACGGGCCGGCGGGCTAAGCGCGAGCTTCCCGGCCCTCTTCCCGTCCAAGGGCGGCCAACTTTTGATCACGGTAGGAATCGTCCACCGGATCGAGATGGACATTGATGATCCAACGCGCGTTTTCCAAGGCCCGCACGCGCATCTCGATTTCATCCGCGATGCGGTGCGCTTCGCGCAGTTTGATATGCTCGTCGAAGACGAGATGGAATTCCACCAGGTTGGTGTCCCCGGAACGGCGGGTTTTCAGTTCATGCACGCCCGTCACCCTGTCGCTGTGCGAGGCCGCGATGCGGCGGATGCCTTCCACCAGCTCCGCGTCCAGCGCCCGGTCCAAAAGCATGGCCAGCCCTTTCCGCAGCAGCGGGATGGCGGCCTTGGCCACGTACAGCGACACGCCCATGGCCACGACGGGATCCAGCCAGGCCCAGCCGGTGAAGCGGATGATCACCAGCGAGACGAAGATGCCGGCGTTGCTGAGCAGATCGGTCTGGTAATGGAGCGTGTCGGCGCGGATGATGAGGCTGGGGGATTCCGCGGCCCTTTTCTTGAGATAGCCGACCAGGAAATAGGTCAGCACCAGCGAAAAGCCCATCGCTGCCATGGCCCATCCCAATCCCGCCGCGGGCAGGGGCGCGGGGAGATGGAAATCCAGGCTGCCCGGCGTCATGAATTTATAGATCGCCTGCCGCATGATGTACAAGGCCGAGGCCAGGATGAAGAGGCCTTCCGAGAAGGCGGCGACGCCTTCCATCTTGCCGCGCCCGTAATTGTAGGTCTGATCGCTGGGGCGCTCGGCGCTCCGGACCGCGTAGGCGTTGAAGGATGAAACCAGGAAATCCAGCGCCGAGTCCACCGCGGAGGCGAGCACCACCACCGTCCCCGTGGAAAGGCCGATGGTGAGCTTGACCAGGATGAGCACCAAAGCCCCCAAGGAAGCCATCAAGGTGGCTTTGCGCGGCGCGCTATGGGATAGGGAGGTTTCCATGGGGAAGTGGAAATCTAAAAAAGGAAACGCGGATGGAACCGCCCCGTTCAATGCGTTGCGGGCGCTTTTTCCTTTTCCAAGGCTCGGTATTGCTCCACTTCCTCGGCCAGGGTGGCGTCCTTGGGGCGGAGCGGCACTGCGTTCGCCAAAACCTGGGCGGCGCGATCATTGCGGCCTTGCTGATGGTATTCATAAGCGAGATTACGCAGGCCTTCCAGCCCTTCGCGGTTTCCGCCCTTGAGGGCTTGTATATAAGCCGTCTCGGCGCGATCCCACCATTTGGCGTCGAAGGCCAGATTGCCCAGGAACACGGACGCGTCGGTGAATTCGGGTTTGTAGTCCAAGGCCTTTTGCAGGTACTCCATCGCCAGGAAGGTTTTCTTGTCTTGCGCCAGCACGTCTGCCAACTTGTACAGGGTTTCCGGATCCTTCTCGCGCAGGCTCAAGCCCTCGCGATATGCCCCCGCCGCGCCCTCCAGGTCGCCGGCGGACCGGTACAAATCGCCGATGTAGAACAGGAAATCGATTTCCGCGGGCTTGCGCGCATAGGCTTCGCGCACCAGGGCGATGGCGGCGGGGTATTCTTTCATGGCCGCATGCGCCTCCGCCATCTGGTAGACGATGGACAGATCCTCCGGATCCAGCGCGCGCGCTTTCTCCAAGGCCTGCAAAGCGCCCACATAGTCCTTGGTGCGGCCGTAGGCGTCCGCCAGGTACAGCCAGGCGCTGGTATTCTCCGGATCGCCCTTGAGCGCGCGCCGGTAGGCGGCGATGGATTCGCCGTATTGCTCCAGGCGGAACAGCACGGCGGCAAGGTTGAACAGCGCCGGCAGGTATTTGCCGTCCGTAAGCCGTTCGGTTTTCCGGAAAGCGGCGGCCGCCTCGGGCAATTTGTTCAAGCGGTACAGGCAATTGCCGATGTTGAAGGAAATGGTGCCCAGATCAGCACCGCGGCCTTCGGCCTTGCGGTACAGGATGAGCGCCTTGGCGAACTCGCCGCGGTTGTACACGGCATTGGCGCGGCTCACCAGGTCCACGGTAGTCTGGCGCGGCGTCAGAGTTGGGGCGGGCGGGGGTGCGGCGGCTTGCGCCGCGAAAGCGCAAAGGGCGAAAGTCAAAGTGCAAAGCGCAAAGTGGAAAACCGAAAATATAGGAGATGGGCGGCTCGGGCCAACGGCAGAGCGATCAATGCCGCTTCCAGGGGGCGGGATTTTTCCAACCAGGTCTCTATCGTTCATGGCTCTCTTCAACTTTGAACTTTGCATTTTGCACTTTGACTCTTGAACTCCATCCTGAAGCCTACTGCGGATCAATTCCCGAACTTCACTTCGAAAGGCTGCTCCAAGCCGCAGAAGGAGACGGGCAGTCCGCCTTTCTTGGCGGGCGTGAAGATCGTCTGCCGCAGGGCGTCGCGTCCTGCCTGGGCCAATCCCAGGCCTTGCGGCCTTTCCTCCGCCACGCGCACGTCATAGGGGTGACCGGAAGGATCGACACAGAACGAAAGCACCAGATAGGCATCCTTTTCGGCGGCCTTGATTTCCGCCGGCAACCGGAAAGGCGGCGGCATGGTCGGCACCGGCTTCTCGTCCACGTCCCCGGATTCGCCGCCGGCCGCGCCACCGCCCCCACTGGGCCGGTTCACGATGTCCACGGGCACGGCGGCCCCTTC
>JBDSWM010000205.1:0-8685 GCA_039926685.1 Fibrobacteria bacterium
TCAGCGCAACGAAACATCGATGGCCAAACGCGGGAAAAAAGGTTCTTCTCTTTTAGGTTCGTTCGCTTTGTTGGTGATCACCATCGCGTTCGGCCTGGCCGTGGGATGGGCCTTGACCGTCAAATCGACCCCCAAGCCCGCCGCCGAAACCGGCCTGGAAGCGGATCCGGTCACCGGGGACGTATTGTACGAGGTACCGCCCAAGGTGTCCCTGGCCAACCTGGCGCAGGACCTCCAGGCCAAGGGCCTAATCCATGACGCCGCGGTTTTCCGCTTGTTGCTGCGGCTTTCCCGGAACGACAGGAAGATCCGCGCGGGTTATTTCTACGTGCGCCCTTCCAACTCGGCATTGAACATGATGGAAAAGCTGACCAGCGGGAAAATGGCCACCCAGATAGTGACCATTCCGGAAGGGAAAACGTCCTGGGAAACCTACTCCATCCTCAAGGCCCGCTTCCCCTTGGACAGCCTGCGCTTCGACTCCCTGGTCCATTCCCCGGAATTCGCGAGCGCGTGCCATGTCCAGGCCCCGTCCCTGGAAGGCTTCCTTTTCCCTGACACCTATGTTTTGCCCTGGAAGGTGACGGAACGGGACGTCCTGAAAGTGATGACGCGCCGCTTCCAGGAGGTGATCTCCGAATTCGATCTGAGTTCCCCCATGTACCGGAAATACGGCCAGCTGGGCTGGCTTACCCTGGCGTCCATCGTCGAGAAGGAGGCCGCCGTCCCCAGCGAACAGGATCCCATCGCGGGGGTGTTCTACAATCGCCTGACGCAAGGCTGGAGCCTGGGGGCGGATCCAACCGTGCGCTTCGCCGTACGCAAGCCGACCGGCCCGTTATTCGTATCCGATTTGAACAGCAACTCCCCTTATAATACCCGGAAGTTCACGGGACTACCTCCCGGTCCCATTTGCAACCCGGGCCGGGGGGCTTTGCGCGCGGCGCTCAATCCCATGCGCACGGACAAGATGTTTTTCGTGGCCAAGGATGACGGTTCGCGGGAGCATTTCTTTTCCGGCGCCAATAACGACCATCTGCGTTACAAGGATATCGCCGCGGCCAACCGGCAAAAGCGAGGTATCGACAGACCCGCCCCGAAAAAAGGCGGCAAGCGATCAGGGCCTTGAAGGAATCGTTTTCGGCGAGGGGCTAGATTGAGCGGTCCGTCATCAGCCGGCACAACTTCTTGAGATGCTGGGCCGCGGGCGTGTCCGGCAGGCTATCGAGGAACGGCATGCAGGCATTGATCTTGGCCACGGCTATGTCCCGGGCCCTTTGAAACGCCCTGTGCGACTCCAGCAAACGCTTGATTTGGATTTGGCTGACTTCCAACCCCGCTGTGGTCAACAAGGCCAACATTTCCTTGCGCTCGGCGGGAGCGCACGATTCGAAGAACAGGATCAAGGGTAAGGTGAAGTAGCCGTTCTTGAGATCGGAAAAGGTGCGTTTGTCCAGATTTTCGGCGCCATACCCGAAATCGAGCAAATCGTCGATGATTTGGAAGGCCATGCCGAAATTGCGGCCCAGTTCATTGCCTGATTTGACCATGGGTTCGTCGAAACCGGCGAGGATGGATCCGCATTCGCCGCAGGCCATGAGCAATGCGGCCGTTTTGCCTTCAATCACGTCGAAATACTGCTGTTGGGTAAGGTCGGCATTGCCTGCGCCTTCCACTTCCATCACTTCCGCCATGATCAGGCGGCTGGAGGCCTTGCTGAGGCTCAGGGGGATGCGATGGTCGCGATCGCTCCACACCATTTCCATGGATTTGGCCAGGGTATAATCGCCCAACAGCACCGCCATGCGGTTGCCCCAGCGTTTATGCGCGGTTTTCTCGTTGCGGCGCAAATCGCTGTCATCGATGATATCGTCGTGCACCAGCGAAGCCAGATGGATGAGCTCGATGGCCGCGGCCACGCGCACGGCGCGCTCCGAATTCCAGTTCCGCCCCGTGGAAGCCAGCAGGAAAAGGAAGGTGGATCGGATGCGCTTGCCTTTGCGGACGATGAGGGAGTTCAATTGCCCGGAGAGCTTCCCGGGTGCTTTGTCGGCCACCTCGAGCATCACTTTGTGGACCTCGTCCAGTCCGGCGGCGACGCAATCACGGGCGTCTTTGAGCACCTGCTCATAAGACAATTCCGCGGTAAGAAAATCGCTCACTGGGCTCCTTTTTCCTCGCTTCGGCCTAAGCCGCAAGCAGGCTTGTCTGGAGCGGTTAATATAGAAATCCGGTCGGAAGATGTAAGGAAAAGTGCCTATATTTGGCCTTCCGCGCCGTTTAGCATGGTATGCACGGGATTGCGAAAATACGGAGGATGCGATTGGATTCCTATTGGTGGCTTTGTTTCCGGAGTCCGCAAACTTCGCTTGAGCTCGATCAGGACAGGCTTTTTGAATTGGAAGCCACGGGTATTGAGGAGGTTGAGGAACCCGTCGCATCGCCAACGACAGGATCGTCGATGGCTGCGGAAAACCCGACGTCCCTGGACGAGGGCATTCTTGTGAAGGCTTTTTTCGCGACCGCGGGCGCCGCCGAGACTGCGCATGCATGGTTCCAGGATCGCCCCGGGCTGGCCATGGGCGAGGAGAAAATCGAGGATTGGGATCGCAGCTGGCGCGACCGGCAAACTCCCGTAGCCGTTACCGACTCCCTGGTGGTCATGCCTCCCTGGGTCGATGCTCCCGCCAACGGCCGGCACGTCATCCGGCTGGAAGCGAAAATGGCATTCGGCACCGGCTCGCATGAGTCCACCCGCATCGCCGCCACCCTGCTGGAACGCATAGCGCTGGCCGGCGGCAGCGTGCTTGACATCGGCACCGGGACCGGCATACTGGCCCTTTACGCGGCGCAGCTGGGCGCCGCTTCCGTGCTGGCATTGGATATCGATCCCGTGGTCGGCCCCTGCCTCAATGAGAATCTGATCCTGAATCCCCCGCCCCGCGGCTGCCGCTTCCGCACCTTGATCGGCGAAATCGATTCGCTCGCCGGCGAAGCCCGCTTCGACACAGTCATATGCAATATGATCCGCACCGAGCTATGGCCGTTCCGGGAACAATTGCGCAGCCGCCTTTCCATCGCAGCGGAGACGCCTTTGCGGCGCGGAGGCTTGTTCGTCGTTTCCGGGCAACGCCTGGAAGACAAAACGCATTTCCTCGCCTGGAGGGAAACCTCGCCTTTCCGGATCGTCCAGGAGACGGAAATGGACGGTTGGTGGGGCTTCGCGGGGGCATTGGATTAAACTTTCCCCGGCATTTGTGCTAAATTACCCTGCATGTCAGAAGCAATATCCAAGGGCTCCCGGGCCGAGGCCCCCCGGCAATTCCGAAACGATTCCCTGCTGCAGGCCGCCCGCGGCCGCATGCCGACGCGCGCGCCGGTGTGGATCATGCGCCAGGCTGGACGGTATCTCGCGGATTACCGCCGCGTGCGCGCCCTCTTCCCCAACTTCCTCGACTTTTGCCGCTCGCCCGAGCATGTTGCCGAGGTCACCATCCAGCCCGTCGATCAGATCGGCGTGGATGCGGCCATACTCTTCTCGGACATCCTGGTCTTGCTGCCTCCCATGGGTCTTGAGGTGGAGTTCCATGAGAAACGCGGTCCGGTCGTCGCGAATCCGCTGCGCGACGACGCCGTCATCGCCGCCCTTCCCGACGGGGACCTGAATTCGGATCTCGGCTACGTTTTCGAAGGCATCCGCCTCACCAAAAAGGCCTTGGGCGATAGGGTGCCGTTAATCGGATTCGCCGGCGGCCCATTCACCGTGGCTTCATATATGGTGGAGGGCGGGTCTTCCAAGGAGCTGGCGCGCCTCAAAGCCTTGCTCTTTCATCGGCCCGAGGTTTTCACCACCTTGATCGGCAAGCTGGCCTCCGTCACTTCCGCTTATCTGCGCGAGCAAATCCGGCAGGGCGCGGATGTCATCACCATCATGGATTCCTGGGCCGGGTATCTGGGCCCGGACGAATACCGCAACCTGGTGTTCCCGCATACGCGGCGCATCATCGCGGATATCAAGGCCGAATTCCCGCTGGTACCGGTGGTCCATTATGCCAATGGCGCTCCCCATCTGCTGCCGCATTTCACCGCCCTGGGCGCGGACGTGCTGGGGTTGGATTGGCGCGTCAATCTGGACGATGCCCTGCGCGCCTACCCCGGCCAAATCTTCCAGGGCAATCTGGATCCGTGCGCGCTATATGGTTCGCCGGAGCAAATCGCCGCCAAGGTCAAGGCCATGAAAGCGCAAGTGGGCCCCCGTGCGCATATCTACAATCTCGGCCATGGCATTCTGCCGGATATCAAGCCCGAGCATGCCCGCGCCTTCGTGGATGCGGTCCATGAGGATTCATCGGCCCTGGGCCGATGAATCCTTTAGGAGTTCCGCGGGGCGGAACTCCATGAAGAGGGATTGCGGTGTGGGACTAGAAGCGGCGTGGCTGGGCGCTAGCGGATTAGCATGGCGTCGCCGTAGCTGAAGAGGCGCATGCCTTGCGCGAAAGCCTCCGCATAGGCCTGTTTGGCGCGCTCCGGGCCCAGCAAGCTCGATACCAGCATGAACAAAGTGGATTTGGGCCAATGGAAATTGGTTAACAGGCCATCCAACCCTTTCCAGGCATATCCGGGATGGATGAAGATGCTGGTCTGGCCCGATCCAGGCTCGAAGACGGATGTACCGGAACCGCGCGCTTGGGTTTCCAGGACCCGGGCCGCTGTGGTGCCCACCGCCCAGATTTTCCTTCCCTGCCGGCGGACCCCGTTCAAGGCCGCGGCCGTTTCCGCGCTCATGACATAACTTTCCGAGTGCATGGCATGGCCCGCCAGGGTTTCGCTTTGCACGGGCTTGAAGGTCCCGGCGCCCACATGCAAGGTGACCATGCGGATATCCACGCCTTTGGCGCGGATATCCGCGAGCATGGATTCGCTTAGATGCAGGCTGGCGGTAGGGGCCGCCACCGAACCCGGGTGGGCCGCGAAGACGCTTTGGTAGCTCAGCGCATCCGCGGCGGACGCTTCGCGCTTGATATAAGGCGGCAAGGGTATCCTGCCCGTCAACTCCAGCTCCGCCAGGAAGCCTTCCCGATCCAGATCGAATTCCAGAATGCGCGTGCCGTCCTCCGCCACTTGCGCCACCGTGGCTATCAACCGCTGGGAGAATAAAGCGCGATCGCCCGGGCGGAACCGTTTTCCCGGTTTTACCATGGCCTCCCAACGGCATTTGCCGGGATCCCCGCATGGGGCCGGCGCCAGCAGCAGCGCCTCGCAACGGCCGCCGGCGGCGCTTTCACCGATCAACCTGGCGCGCAGCACTTTGGTATCGTTGAGGACCAGGGCATCCCCGGGATCCAGGAAATCAGCGAGAGCGGAGGTATGGGTGAAGAGGGCCGGCGCATAGGCATCCCGGCCGGAAACCTGCTTATCCACCACCATCATGCGCGACTCGCCGCGCGCCAAGGGATGGTAGGCAATCAGGTTTTCCGGGAAATGGAAATCGAAATCTTCGGTGCGCATCGTGGGGTGGATTTTTCCCGGCATCGAAGCGGCCGGAATCGGATAATATAGTCAACTATTCCCGCGCGGGCGGGACATCGGAGCGGGCGCATGCGCAAGAACAGGGCCTTCTTTGCCGGATCGTTTTGCGGGGGCCGGGGAATCGAAATCGGCGCCCTGCACGAACCCATGCCGGTGCCGCCAGAATCCCGCGTGCGCTATGTCGATCGCATGTCCGCGGCGGACTTGAGGAAGCAATAACCGGAACTCAACGAACGGGATCTGGTCCAGGTCGACATCATCGACAGCGGGGAAACCTTGGCCACCTTTCCGGACGGGCGGGAGGATTTCGTCATCGCCGCCCAGTTCATCGAGCATTGCCGAAATCCGGTGCGGGCCTTGGCGAATATGCTGCGCGTGGTGCGTAACGAAGGTTTCATCCTGCTGACGGTGCCGGACAAGCGCTTCACCTTCGACAGGCACCGCCCCATCACCACCCACGAACATCTTCTCGATGAATGCCTGAACGGCACTGAGCATACCTTGCGCGATCATTACCGCGAATTCCTACGCAAAGATCTGGAAGCAGGCGAGGCCCTGGAACGCGGCGTCGATGAGACGATGGCGCGCGACTACAGTATCCACTACCATGTCTGGGACTCGGAGTCCTTCATAAAATTCCTCTTCTTCGCCAAGGAGCGTTTCGGGCTACCCTTCGAGACCTGGGTGACTTTCAGGAACGGGGAGGAATTGATCGTCGTGTTGCGGAAAATGACGCTGCCGTCCGGATAAGAAAACAGGGTATCCGGATCAGCTCAGGGGCGCTTGCGGGGCGCGACAGGCTTGGCCTTGACCGGGCCTTTCAATTGGCGATAGGCTTCCCCCGCCGTCATCGCCACCTTCTCATCCGGATCGGACAGCAGCCTTCTGGCATCCTCGATGGCGCCATGGCTTTCCAAACGTACCAGCGCGGTCAACGCCTCGCGGCGGATGCGGGGATCATTATCGGAGCACAGGGCGCGCAGGATGACGGCATAGGTCGAATCCTTGCTATAGGCCATCACCAGCACGGCATGCACGCGCACGGCGCCGGCCGCGGTATCCAATGCCGCGCGCTTGACCACCTGGGCCGCTTCCGGCCCCAATGCCACCACCTTGCCCATCAGTTCTCGGATCTCCCTGGGATCGGTCAGATCGGAATTGGATTTTTCCGCGATCGATTTCAGGTACACCACCGTTTGCTGCGGCACGGTGAGCGGCGGTGATGTCGGTATCTGAGGGGAGCGCTCGGAAACCGGTTCCATTGCCCCGGGCGCGCGCGCCTCCAGCTCGGCAAGGCGTTGCTTGACGGTTTCCATGTCGCCCAGTTGCTTTTCCAACTCGGCGTTCCTGACCTCCAGGATGGCCACGCGTTCTGGCAAGGTGCGTTGCGCGCGATGCGGCACCCAACCCAGCACTTGCAGGGAAATGGCTATGCCGGGGGAATTGTAGCCATTGGAAAAATTGCCGGACGGGGTCAGGAAGAAACCCCAGCGCCCATCCTGCCGGATCCAGGATTGGAATTCGGTCATGGACACGCTGAACCCGACCAGGTTGCGGTAACGCCATTGCAAGGTCATCACCTGGTGGAAATCGGAAAAGCGCTCGAACACTTCATATCCCAGGAAGGCGCCGGCGCCGAGATCCTGTTCCAGGCCCGCGTTCACGCTCGCATATCCGTCGTTAAGGCGCGGGAGCAGGGACAGGCCCAGGTGCAGGCGCGATTTGCTGGGGAACGATTTCGCCGCCGTCACGAAGCTTTCGGACTTCAAGTCCGTCAAAATCCCCTTATCGGCAACGCCATACAAGGCGGCCTCCTGGGACGCGAACAGATCGCGCGCGCCGAACACAAGATCCGGCCAGAACAGGTCTTCGCGCACCAACAGGGCCTTGATGGAAAAGGAAAGCTCCTGGCCGTATTGCACGCCGATTTCGGCGCGGTTTTCGATCCCGAACAGCAATTCCGAATTGTAGTTCAGGTTCTGCACCTGGCTGGTGCCGGGCGCTTTGTCGTCAAAAGCGGTATCGACGCTGCCGATCTCGGAACTGGTGAAGTATTGAAAGCGGCCGGATAGGCGGTATTGCCCGTGCAAGAGCAGGTTCGCGGTGGGAATGGCCAGCAACAAGGGCGGATGTTCGCTGCGGGGGGCGGGAACGGCTGGAGCGTCGAAAGCGCCCGCGGCCAGTGCGATGGCCGGTAAGGCCAACAAGATCAGCGCGGCATTATTCCTTTTTCTTCCCATGCAATCGCGTCGCTTCCGGTGCGCTCAGACGGCGGTATTCGCCCTCGGGCAAATCGCCCAATTCCAAACTACCGAAGCGTATCCGCTGTAAGTCTACCACACGGTACCCCACCACTTCCAGCATGCGGCGGATTTCGCGGTTCTTGCCTTCCTGCAGCACGATCTCGGTATGGTCCTGGACAGCCTTCACGGAGACGGCCACAGCATCGTCTTCGAAGCCGATATCCACGCCCGCCAGTAATTGTTTGATGTCCTTCGCGGCCAGGGGTTTCCGCGTCCAGACCTTGTAGGTGCGGGGCACTTCCCGGCTGGGATGGAGCAGGGAATGGGTCATTCCGCCATCATTGGTGAGCAGGATCAGGCCCCGGCTGTTATAGTCGAGTCGACCGACATAATGGAGTTTTCGGAAGGCGGCAGGGAGCAATTTATAGATGGTGGGCCGGTCGAAAGGATCGCTGGCCGAACATAGGTAGCCTTTGGGTTTATTGAGCATCACGTATTCATGCTCGCGCGGCGGAACAGCCGCCTTTCCCAGCACCTTGACTTTGTCGCCTTCGGCGATTTGGCGGGCCAGGTCATAAATGATTTCCCCATCGATGGATACGGCGCCGCCTCGGATCAGGTCCTCCACGGCGCGCCTGCTGCCGAAGCCGCACAAGGCCAGGTAACGGTTGATTCTCACTTTTCAATCCTTATCATTTTCCCCAGCCAATCGATAATCACGCCGTACCTCACCCCCCGGTCGGAAACCCGCAACCGCTGCGCGCCCATCCCTGCCAACGCCGCCTCCAGGATGCAAAGCCCAGGCATCAGGATATCCGCGCGGCTTTTTTCCATCCCCGGTAAATCCAGCTTGGCCGCCTCGGAAAGGTCTGCCAGCAAGTCGATGGTCGCGCTGACCCGGGTGGATGGGATC
>JBDSWM010000206.1:0-42060 GCA_039926685.1 Fibrobacteria bacterium
AGGATTCCAGCGAACTGAACCGGCTCCGCCGGGAAACCGTCTCGTTGCGGGACTACCTGCACTCCTTGCGGGAGCAGCCTGAAACCGCCATCGAGGAATTGCGGAGCTCCAACGAGGAAATGCTTTCCGCTAACGAGGAGCTGCAAAGCACCAACGAAGAGCTGGAGACGGGAAAGGAGGAGTACCAGAGCGCCAACGAGGAACTCACCACCGTCAACGAAGAGATGTCGCTGCGCAATGTGGAGATGGGCACCCTCAGCAATGACCTGACCAATCTGCTCAATAGCATCAATATTCCCGTGGTGATCGTGGGCGGGGATTTGCGCATCCGTCGGTTCACGGCGTCCGCCGGCAAGGCCATGCATCTCATCCCCGCGGACGTGGGCCGGCCCTTGGGCGATCTGCAATGGGATTTCACAGAACCGGACCTGGGCAAGGTGGTCCTGGAAGTCGCGGCGAGCGCCGTGCCGCAGGATCACGAGGTGCGCAACCGCGAAGGGCGCTGGCAGTCCTTGCGCGTGCATCCCTACAAAACCTCGGACAACCGCATGGACGGAGCGGTCATCATCCTGATGGACATCGATGTGCTCAAGACCTTCCAGGACAAGTTGCAATACGCCGAGGAGTACGCCAGCTCCATCGTGGCCACGGTGCGCGAGCCGCTCTTGATCCTGCGCGACGATCTGCGCATCAATACCGCCAACGCCTCCTTCTACAAGATGGTCGCCACCACGCCCCGGGAATCCGAAGGGAAGCCCCTGTTCCAGACCGGGAACGGCGGTTGGAACTTCCCCGGGCTGCGGAGGCGGGTGGAGGATTGCATCCTGCGCGAAGAGGCGTTCGACGAGTTCGAGATGACCTTCGCCAATCCGGACACCGGACTGCGCCACATCATGCTCAACGGGCGGGCGCTGCTCAGGGAAAAGGGCAAGGCCCGCATGATCCTTCTGTCCATGGAAGACATCACCGAGCGCAAGCGGGCCCAGGCCATCCTCGCCGACCAGAGCGTGATCCTGGAAAAGGCCGTCAAGGAACGCACGGCCGAACTGCAGGCATCGAACGAAGAGATGGAGGTTTTTTCCTACAGCGTGTCCCATGACCTGCGTGCGCCCCTGCGGGCCATGCGCGGGTATGCGGAGGCGCTCCTGAACGACTTCGGGGACCAGGCGAATCCGAAAAGCAAGGACTACATCGGCAAGATCATCCAATCGGGCGCGCGCATGGACAAACTGATCCTGGCGGTTTTGACCTACAGCCGCGCCGCGCTCTCGGAAATCCGCCTCCATCGCGTCGATCTGGATGCGCTCGTGAAGGAAGCCGTCCATCTGCATCCCGATTTGCAGTCTCCGGCGGTGGATTTGAAAGTGGAAGGAGCCCTGGCGCCGGTCATCGGGCATGAGGCGGCCCTGGGGCAATGCCTTTCCAATCTGCTCTTGAACGCGGTCAAGTTCGTCCCGGCCGGAAAGGTTCCCGTCATCCGCGTGCGCACGGAAATCCGGGGCCCGGACGTGCGGCTGTGGGTCGAAGACAACGGCATCGGCATCGCGCCCGAGCATTATGAAAGGATTTTCGGCATGTTCGAGAAGCTGAATATCGGCGATACCTACGCCGGTACCGGCATAGGCTTGGCCATCGTCAAGAAGTCCATGGAGCGCATGGGGGGCAAGGCGGGAATCGAGTCCGAGAAGGGTAAGGGCAGCCGGTTCTGGCTGCAATTGCCCAAGGGGGAAGCGCTTTGACTTCCGGGGGCACCATCGCATTGGTGGAAGACAATGAGGACGATCTCTTTTTCATGAAACGGGCGCTGAAATCGGCGGACATCACCAATCCCCTGGAAGTGCTTTCCAACGGCAGGATGGCCCTGGATTATCTCGCGGGCGCTGGCGCCTACGCCGATCGCTTGCTCCATCCCTTGCCTTTCCTTTTGCTGCTGGATCTCAAGCTGCCGGACATGAGCGGATTCGAAGTGCTGCGTTGGGTCAAGTCCAAAGAGGGCATTCCGATCCTGGCGACCATCGTCCTCACGACATCGGGGGAATCCCGCGATATCGAAAGGGCCTATGAGTTGGGCGCGAACTCCTTTCTGGTCAAGCCCTCCGGTTCCGGGCAATTGCTGGACCTGGTCATCGCCCTGAAGCAGTATTGGTTCATCCATAATGGATTCCCCAGGTATACCAAGTGACGCAAGCCGCAGGAGCCGTAATGGATAGTTCAGGCAAAATCCGGATCCTCATCGTCGATGACTCCGCCGCGCAAAGAATGGAGTTGATCTCAGCCCTGGGCGATCCTCGCCTGGATATCGCCGAAGCGGATTCCGGCGAAGCCGCCCTGGCGCTCCTCGAGTCGGAGGATTTCGCCGTGGTCCTCATCGACGTGCGTATGCCCGGCATGAACGGCTTCGAACTGGTGGAACGCATCCGGCGTTTGGAACCCGCCCGCATCATCCCGGTCATCTTCACCACCTCCACCCAGCCTCCGACGGCCCATGTGCGCAAGGGCTATACGCTGGGGGCCGTGGATTTCCTGCTGCTGCCGGTGGCGCCGGAAGTCTTCCGCGCCAAGGTGGATGTTTTCGTGGAAATATTCCGGAAGAAGTCCAACCTGGATCGCCTGGCCGCGGATCTGGAAACGAAAGAGAAAGAGCGTACGGCCGAACTCCTTGCGCAGAACGCCATCATCAAATCCCTCACTGATAACGCGGCATCCGGCCTGTTCATGCTGGACAATGAGGGGAGGATCACCTTCATGAACCCCGCCGCGGCCTTTACCCTGGGCAGGAGCTTCGCCGATGTCGCCGGACAACTCTTGCATGAGGTCGTGCATGCGGGAGATCCCTCCGGCTGACCTTGCGCCTCGCCGGACTGCCCCCTGGAAAAAGCCATCAAGGCCGGCCTGCCCGTGCGCCATCTTCCGGAAATATTCTTCCACAAATACGGCCGGCCGGTCTTCGTCTCCTGCTCCCTCGCGCCCATCCTCACCAATGGGGAAAGCGTGGGAACCGTCATCGATTTCCAGGATATCACCGAGCACAAACAGGCGGAAGATCAGCTCAGGACCTCCGAGGACCGTTACCGCCGGCTTTTCGAAACCGCCCAGGACGGCATCCTGATCCTGGACGCCGGGGCCGGCCGCATCATGGACGTCAATCCCTTTCTGGCGCGCCACCTGGGCTATACCCAGGAGGAATTGCTGGGCAAGCAGCTTTGGGAAATCGGTCTCTTCCGAGATATCGCCGCCAATCAGGCGGTCTTCGCCGAGCTGCGCAAGAGCGGCTATGTCCGCTACGATAACCTGCCCCTGCAGACCAAGGACGGCCGCAGCCGCGAGGTGGAGTTCGTCAGCAACCTCTACGCCGTAGGCGGCGAGACCGTTGTGCAATGCAATGTCCGCGACGTCACGGATCGCAAGAAGATGGAAGCGGATCTGCGCACCTCGGAGAGCGATCTGCGCCAGGCCCAGAAAGTCGATGCGTTGGGGAAGCTATCCGGGGGCATCGCCCATGATTTCAACAACCTCTTGACCGCCATCAACGGATACGCCGAAATGTGCATTCCCCTGGCCGAAGGCATGGAGCCGTTCGAAGCCTATCTGGAGGAGATCCTCAAGGCCGGCAAGCGCGCCGCCGACCTGACCCAGCAGTTGCTCGCCTTCAGCCGCAAACAGGTGATGGAAACCAAGGTCATGGACGTGACCGTCATCGTTTTGGACGTGGTCTCCATGCTGCGCCGCATCATCGGCGCCAACATACGCCTGATACCGAAGTTGCAGGCGGAATTGTGGCGCGTGCGCGCGGATCCCGTGCAAATCCACCAGGTCATACTCAACCTGGCCGTGAACGCCCGGGACGCGCTCCCCAGCGGCGGCGAGATCATCATCCAAACCTCCAACGTGGAGTCCATCGAGGACCCGGCCGCGGAAGGCCTTGCCGCTTCCCGCCGTTACGTCATGCTGTCGGTATCCGATACCGGCATCGGCATGGACGGCGCCATCCTGGCCCGGATCTTCGATCCGTACTTCACCACCAAGGATTTCGGCAAGGGGATAGGCATGGGTCTGGCCACGGTGGAGGGCATCGTGCGGCAAAGCGGCGGCCATATCAAGGTGGAAAGCGCCCCTGGCAAGGGTTCTTCCTTCCGGATTTTCCTCCCCAGGGTCGAGGCTGTCGCGGAGAATACCGATTCCCGCATATTGAAGCGGGGCATGGCGCCCATGGGTACGGAAACCATCCTAATGGCGGAAGACGATCAAATCGTCCGGACCTTCACCCGCAGGGCCCTGGAGATGCACGGCTATAAGGTCCTGGAGGCCGAGCACGCCGAAAAGGCGATGGAGATAAGCGGCTCCTATCCCGAACCCATCCATCTTTTACTCACCGATATGTTGATGCCGGGGATGAACGGGCGCGAGCTGGCGGAGAAATTCAGGGTACAGAGGCCCGGGATACCCGTCATATACATGTCGGGATACACCGATAACGTCATCCAGGAGCAGGGATTGCTAGGAGAGGGAGCCGTGTTCCTCCAGAAACCCTTTTCCCCCATGGTGCTCGTCGATGTCATCCAGGAAGCGTTGGCGTTGAATACGGAGCCAGAGTTCTAGGAAGCACGTTTCCCCGCTCATTTCAAAAGCAGTTTGACCCCGGCATACACCAGCATCGCCGCCAAAACCGGGCGCAAGACCTTCTCCGGCACCGCTCCCGCCGTGTGGCTGCCCAGCCAGATGCCGGGCAGGGAACCGATGAGCAGGTTGCCCAGCAGCATGAAATCCACGTGGCCCGCGCTGGCGTGCCCCAGTCCCGCGATCAAAGTCAAGGGAACCGCGTGGGCGATTTCGGTCCCGACCAGCTTGGAGGTGGGCAGGAGCGGGTAAACCAGGAACAAGGCCATGGTGCCCAAGGCCCCGGCGCCGATGGAGGTGATGGAAACGATGATCCCCAGGAGGAAGCCGATGACGATGGTCGCCACGTGCCGCTGTCTTTCGGACATGCGGGTCAGGAACACGTCGTTGCGGTGGCTCCAATCCAACAAGGCCTGCTTGAAGAGGATGGCCACCGAGGTGATCAGCAGGGCGGTTCCCAAGGAATAGGTAATGAAGGCGTTGGTGGCGCTGGCGGGGCCGTGGGATTGCAGCAGGCGAAAGACGATCAGCGTCAGCACCGCCGCGGGAATGCTGCCGTAGGCGAGGCGCACGGTGATGGACCAATCCACGTTCTTCTTTTTCTGGTGCACCAGCACGCCGTTGGACTTGGTGATGGCCGCATAAAGCAGATCGGTGCCGACCGCGTTGATCGGCGCGATGCCGAAGTGGAGCAGGATGGGGGTCATGAGGCTGCCGCCGCCCACGCCCGTCATCCCCACGATGAACCCGACGGCCAGGCCGGCAATGACGTAGACGTAGGAGAGGTGGGCCCAAAATCCGGAAAGGCCATGCTGGATGGAGGAGACCATGATTTCCTTGTTGGAGGAGGTGGAAAGGTACCAATAACTCTAGACGGGAATCAAAAGCCCGATTTTGATGCTCATGGTCCTAAATCGCGATGGGCCTTGGTGAGGATCAATCCATAGTGGTAGGGTGCCGCCGCGCCGGGACTCACCGGCTGTGCTTTGGAAAATCCGGCACCCAGACCCCAAGCCGCGCATTGTTCCACGTTCGGCCTGATGGCCAATGAAGGCCCTCGGGGGGTTTCTATATCTCGGCGCCAGTGTATGATCGAGGCGGTGGCGCCAGGCTTTAGAATTCTTAGTGCCTCTTGCAATAGGCTCACCGGCTCTTCGATGTGGAGAATATTGTAGAGCAGGACATGGTCGAAGTTCTTTGCGGGCTCGCCGGTGCCGTCAGCAACGAAGTCGCGGGTAAACGCGCCCAGGTTCGGCAAGCCATGTGAGGAGGCCTGTCCCCGAAGGCTTTCGACGAGTTCGGATTCTATGTCGAGTGCGGTGACTTCATGCCCCAATTCGGCGAGGGGCAAGGTGAAGGTGCCATACCCCGAGCCGAATTCAAGTATACGCATGGATCGGATCGGGGGGAGCAGAACCTTTAGCAAGGAAGGCGGGTCAAAAAATGAGTGCCAATACGTTGCTTCGGGCATCCCGCTTTCTCGAACCTTCATCGTACTAAATTGCCATAAACAAATTCGAATGTCAAAGATGTTCCACACGGGAATAGCCGGCTGCCCCGGACGGACAATCCCTGCAGGGACTCATGCCTTCATGGTTTTGGACAGCGCCACCTGTTGATCCAACGCCCTGCCCCAGCCTTCGTGGCCAGACCAGCTCGGTGGGTGCGTCCACGATGCGCTCCAGCACCAGGTCCAGCTTGGGGTTCGGGATATAGGGTTTTGCGGTGCTCATTTTATCTTCTTCTTGAGTTGATAAAGAAATCGATCCAGTTGATTTAAGCGGCGGTCCCACACCGTGCGTTGTTCCATCATCCAACCCTCCGCGGGTTTTAGGGACCCGGGGGCGATCTCGTAGGTGCGCACCCGGCCGGATTTGCTGGAGGTCACCAGGCGCGCCGCCTCCAGAACGCCAAGGCGTGGAAGACGCGGTCTAGGGGGATCGATTGGCTAGGCATATACCTTAATACACAACCCATCTATACTTAGGTCAATGCCTTTCCTTCTAATGCCTTGCGTTGTTTAGAGGATTCGGAATCCGAATTGCTATGCGGGCTCGATGACCCGCTCTGCGGCTCGACAACCGCGAAACGGGGAATCGGATTACGGTTAGCGGGAGAAGCTTCCTTCGAGGACGCCCTTGCCTACGGCATGTCCGGACATCACGAACCGAGCATTGCCGCGAAAGAAACCTGAAGACGATCTGATTTTGCGTGAGCTTTTGGAAAATCTATTGAATAATGTCTGAAATTGTAAGGTTAACCGTGCACTATCTCACATTGAGTTCGGGAGAATACGGAAAGAAAGCACATGCGTCTATTATCCTGGCGACAATGGCATGGGGCTCGAGTTGATGTGGCCTGGGAGATTCAATGGAATGGTGGAGAAGTTTGGGCGCAAGGTAATGTGAATACAGGCCCTGCGATTCTGTTCATCTTTTAAAAAATGGGCGAATATGAAAAACACAGTCATTCATATGGGCAGGGTCTGCCGGATCATCGCAAGCGTTTTACTGGTTGATGCGATGGCAAATGATACCGATCAATTCGAGGACGACCTGAACCTTCAGGAACTCATGAATTTACGTGCATCTCCCTTCGATGTTTCCACAAGCCTGGACATTGGCTACCGGGCCTCGAATTCCGTATCAGGTTCGCGTTTTGACGCACCGATCCGGGAATTGCCATTTGCTATACAGGCTTTTACCGGACCCTTCATCAAGGATCAGAAGCCGGAGAACATATTCGATATAGCGCGATACTCCCCAGGGGTAACCTATCGCAGCAATGATTTCAACGAAGGGAATGCGAACCTGGCCATCAGGGGATTTGCAATCAGTTCCAGTCCCGGAAAAGTCCAAATCCTACGCGACGGATTCCATGGACCATCCATTTTCGACTTTACCAACATCTCCCGCGTGGAAGTGGTCAAGGGCCCTGCCTCGTTTCTCTATGGCCAAATCGCTCCCGGTGGTATCGTCAACGTCATCACAAAGAGTCCGCAGTCCCAGTTCGCCGCCACGGCTGATGCCCGGTATGGCTCCTATAATGAATACCGTTTCGATGCAGATGTAACCGGCCCGGCGATGAAAACCCTTTCTTACCGGCTTGCATCATCCTACGATCATGATATCGAGTACTGGAAACCGTACGATGCTCATTCTTGGGATATCGCGCCAGCTTTACTTTGGCAACCGTACGATCGGGTGAGCGTATCACTCAAGTATGAACACTTCTTTAAGGATGAGTCCCCGCAGGTTATGCAAAAACCGGGGTATGGCACCCAGGCCGGGGTAGTTCCGACAACAACGGACCCCAATCTATCCGGTGTAGACGTTCCCGATTTGCCTGATGATTGGAACAGCATGTCGTACGTTGATTTCCGTCGAAGCGAAACTGATGGACTGAGTGCTTGGCTTGACGTTAAGGCTAGCGACAACTGGAACATTCGTACCGGCTATTCCCGTCAAATGGACGAAATTAATGCGCTTTTCTCGGGGAACTTAGGTATGAGCAACAATGCAACCTATTTGCAGGGACGCCGCTTAAGGGAACAGCTATACACTAACAACAGCAATACTTTCCAGATGGATGCGGTAGGGAAATACAGTTCCAGTTGGGCAACCCTGCGCCTGCTTTTCGGAGGACAGTACGTCGACCGTCAGTTTGACAGCCATGCGGGTCAGGTGCCGAATGACTCTACGTTAGGAAGCAATCCTATCGCATCGCCCTTTCCATTGTGGGATTTGCGCGATCCATCTACCTGGAACCGTGAGGTTACCATACCTTCCGCAGGGTTTACCAAAAGCCTGAGCAATCAAACCTCCATCTATGAAGACAAATCCGGCTATGCGGGCGCAACCTTCGGATTTTTGAACGATAGGCTGCTCTTGCTTATCGGTGAACGATATACCTCAACCGAGAGCCGAGGAACAGATAACCTGACGAACCAGCCCAAACCTCAAATTTTCTCCAGCATGGTAACACCCCAATACGGATTGCTCTCAAAACTTACCCGAAAAATCTCGTTGTTCTTTTCATATTCGGAATCTTTTGTTCCCGGAACTTTAATTAACAATATTGATGGCGGAACATCTACCGCCAAGCCTACGAGAGGGTTGGGATTCGATGCCGGTGTCAAAGCCGATCATCTGCTGGGAGATCGACTCTCGTGCACGATTACCGGATTCGACATCCGCAACCAAAACATCGTCAACGACCTGGCTACAACAACCAACACCGGCGCATTGGCGATTTATAGCGTTCAAAGCGGAGAGCAGCGTTCCCGGGGGATTGAAATGGATGCCACGATAACAGCTACAGACAACTGGCAACTTTATGCTTCGTACAGCTACATAGACGCAAAGATTACCGAATTCAGCGGAACCGATGAGACCATCCTTGCCCAAGATACGGCGACGCTCGATGCCGCAGGACGGACCAACTACAAGAATGTGCATCGTTTTCATGATGCGCCTTTGCAAATGAGCGCCCCGCATCTCGCGAACATTTGGACGCGTTACGATTTCACCAATAACCGGCTCAATGGTGTTTACCTTGGCGGTGGCGCCAACTTCGTTTACGATCAGACCCTGCTGCCAGACGGCCCCAAGTCTTCCCACCAAACCTATACGCTTGTAAATGCAACGCTGGGCTATGCTTGGACAATGCACAAAACGAGATTGAGCGCGGATATTATGGGCAAGAACCTGGCCGACGAGAATTACCGGCCATCGCAAAGTTCACGTAGCCGTCCGCGCGAGGTTCTGCTGTCGATAACTGCCAAATTATGAATTTGGCAGTGAAAGTTCTGCGACTAAGCGGCTTCTAAAAAAAGGCATCCGGCAGGCGGCCGTGATCTCCTCTGCCTGAATTTTCGGATCGGTTAAATTGGATTGAAGCGGACGTCGCGGTAGCGGCGTTTGATCTTCAAAGTGCCCATGGCGCCGGAGTGTCTGGCGTGAAAGGGACGAATTTTTAGAGCCCCAGCAACTCCGCCAATTCCGCGAAGCTGTCGACCAGGTAATCCGCTTCCGCATCCACCAGTTCCAATCGCGAGAAAGAGGTGGTGATAGCCGCCACCATGCATCCGGCGCCCTTGGCCGCCACGATGCCGTTCTTGGAATCCTCGATGACAAGGCAAGCATCCGCCGGCAATTCCAGCTTGGCCACCGTGGCGGCATAGGCTTCCGGATTCGGCTTGGTATGGGAAAGGTCTTTCGCGGTCACCACCACGTCGAAATATGGGGCCAGGGCGAAGCGCTCGAAGGCGTACAGCTGGTTCTTCTCCGTCGCCGAGGTGGCTACGGCCAGCTTCTCGAATTTAGCGCGCGCTTGCCTGATGAATTCCAGCGCGCCGGCCACGGGCTCGATTTGGTGCTCCAGAGTGGAAAAAACCTGATGCTTCAGGTCCACCACTTCCGACCATGCCAGATCCTGGGGTCCGAACTCTTTCACCACATGCTGCGCCATGTCCTCATCGGAACGTCCCCGGAAATGGAAATAGAGTTCGTCGGGCACGACCATACCGTATTTTTCGAATGCGATACGCTTGGCTTCATGGTGTTTGGGCTCGGTGTCGATGATGACCCCGTCCAGGTCGAAGATCAGGGCTCGGAATGGTTTCATGCCGATAAGATAAGTTCGGCGGGCGCGGAGGTTGAGGGATACCGCGTATTTATATTGATTTGAAACCATGAAAATAGTCTTCATGGGCACGCCCGAATTCGCCGTGGGTTTCCTGGAAACCCTGCATGCCAGCCGCCATGAGGTGGCCCTGGTCGTCACCCAGCCGGACAAGCCCAAGGGACGGGGGCAAAAGCTCGCCGCCCCGCCCGTCAAGGAGAAGGCCCTGGAACTGGGCTATCCCGTGGCCCAGCCCGTTTCCCTCAAGGATCCCGCCTTCCATGATCTGATCCGCGCGCAAGCGGCCGATTTGCTGGTGGTGGTGGCCTACCGTATCCTGCCCGATACCCTGTTCCCGCTGGCCCGCTTCGGGGCCGTCAACGTGCACGGCTCCCTGCTGCCCAAGTTCCGGGGCGCGGCGCCCATCCAATGGGCCGTGGCCACGGGCGAGTCGGAGACCGGCGTGACCGTGTTCCAGCTGGACAAGGAAATCGATCATGGCGGCATCCTGGCGCGCGCGGCGACGCCGATCGGGAAGGAAGAGACCTCCGCCGACCTGTTCGCCCGCTTGAGCGTGATGGGCAAGGAGGTCCTGATGGCCGCCCTGGACGATCTGGAGGCGGGCCGGGCGGTACCCGTGCCCCAGGAACATGGGCAAAGCTCGCCCGCGCCCAAGCTCCATAAGGAGGACGGCAAGCTGGACTGGAACCTGGCCGCGCATATCCTGCACGATCGCATCCGCGCCTTCAATCCCTATCCCATCTGTCATACCGCTTTGGCGGGATCGGGTCGCGTGCTGCGCATCCATGCCTCGCGCGTGGAACCGGCTCCGGCGGGAGCCCTGGCCATGTACGACGCGGTGCGCATCGGCACCACGGTGGGACCGGATATCGAGATCGTCCCCGCGGGCACGGTGCGCTATACGGCCGATCGCCACCCGGTGGTGGCCACGGGCAACGGCTGGCTCAAGCTGGTGGAATTGCAATGGGAAGGCAAGCCGCGCGTGAGCGGCCCCGATTTCGTGAATGGCTTGCAACCCGCCGAGCGGGACGCGTTGCGTTTCGCTTGAGCATGCAGGGCTACGCCTCGCGGGAAGCCGCGCTGGATATCCTGTTGGAGCAGGAAGACACCGGGGCTTTCCTTAAGGACCTTTTCGCGAGCCGCCTGGAGGGGCTGCCGAAGCCCGATCGCGGCCTGGTGCGGGAGATTTGCCTGGGGGTTATCCGCAACCTCTCCCTGCTCGACTACAATATCGGCCTGTACGCCGCCCGCAAGCCCGGGCGCGGGCCCTTGCGCGCCATCCTGCGCCTCACCGCCTATCAGATCTTCTTCCTGGAAACGGCCGACTTCGCCGCCGTCAACGTGGGCGTGGAATTGGCCAAGCGCCGCGAAAGCGCCCATCAAGGCGGATTCGCCAACGCGGTCCTGAAGAAGATGGCCGCCAACGGCCTGCGGAAAATGCCGGGAGAAACCCTGAAGGCCTTGGCCGTGAACCATTCCCATCCCGAATGGCTGGTGCGGCGCTGGCATAAGCGCCTGGGACCCAAGGGACTGTTCCGGGCCTTGGATCGCAATAATCAGGAAGCGCCCTTGTGGCTGCGGGTGAACCCGGTCCGCTCCACGGTGGCGGAAGCCGTCGCGGCCTTGTCGGCCCTGGGCGCGGAGACGGCCGCGGATGCGGACGCTCCCCTATACCTGCGCCTGGCCGGGAAGGGCGGGGGCGAGGCCGCCTTGCACTCCGATCTGTTCCGGGACGGGAAAATCGCCTTCCAGGATCCGGCCGCCTGGCTCATCGCCGCCCTGGCCGATTGGCGCACGGATCGAACCTTGCTCGATCTCTGCTCCGCCCCGGGCGGCAAGGCCGCCTGCCTGGCGGAACGCGCCGGTTACCTGGGCGACGCCGACAGCGATGCGGTCCCCATCGTATGCGGCGACATCTCCCCGCGCCGCCTGGCCCGCATCCGCGACGCCATCGATCGCCTGGGGCACAAGCGCCTGGCTCCCGTGGCCATGGATCCGGCCTTCCCCGCCTTGCGGAACCGCTTCGATCTGGTGGTGGTGGACGCGCCTTGCAGCAATCTGGGCGTGCTGCGCCGCCGGCCGGAGGCGCGCTGGAACCGGAGCCCGGAGGACCTGACCCGTTTGGCCGCGCTGCAAAGGAGCCTCTTGAATTCGGCCGCCGCGCTGGCCGCGCCCGGTGGATGTATCCTCTACGCCACCTGCAGCCCGGAAGACGAGGAAACCGCCGAGGTGGTGGCGGCCTTCCTGGCCGGGCATCCCGATTGGGAAGTGGACGATGCCGCCGCGTACCTGCCGGCCTGGGCGGTGAAGAAGAAATTCCTGTGGTTGCATCCGGGCGAAACCGAATACGACGGCTTCTTCGCCGCGCGCCTGATACGGAAGGGCGAGGCCGGAAAATCCTATCCTTAGGGATGCAATCGGGCTCGAAGGGGGCACATGTTGGACGCGAAGAATTTTAAACCAAAGGCCAGGATCCTGGCGGGACTGGGCCCTACCCTGCTGCTTTTCCCGCTGTCGCTTCCGCTCCCGCTCTTACTGCCCCTTTTCGCCGCCGCCGCCGATGCGCCGCCGGCCTGGGAAGCACCGGGAAAGAACCCCGGCGTGGCCGCGGAATCGGATTTCTTCCGCGATCGCATGCAGGAGCCGCAGAACCATTTCCTGCTCAACGGCCGGGAAGGCTTTATCGCCGGTGCCGAGTTCTATCAGCAGAACGGCGAAAGCGCCCCACTCCTCTGGTCCAGCCACCCTTTCCTCAGGTACGGCACCGATAGAAGCTGGCAGAACGACACCACCGCGCTTTCCGTGCGCGCCCAAGGCGGGAACGAAATCAGCGGCGAACCGACTTCGCCCTATGCCTACGGGGAGATGGGCTGGCGGGTCCTGGAAGGCCTGCGCTTGCATGGCGGATTGGATCAGAACGGCCTGTATTCCCAAAGCACCCTGGCCGATCGCCAATCCCGCATCCGGGCCGATAGAAAGGGGAAGGCCGAACTGGCCTGGATAGGGTCGGATCTTCCCATCAAAAGCCAGGCGAATATAGGCGCCTCTTTCGAGCGCCGGGGGGGCACCCTGGCGGCGCAATATAATCAGGGCGGCTGGTGGACCACATCGCCGGTTTCCGGCCTCGCCTACCCCTGGACCGGTTTCAACGCCGATTTCAGCTATAAGGCCGGAGAGGATTTCGACCTCACCTTGGTGGAACAGCAATGGGACTCGCCCAGCCCCTATCAATTCTACCGCGCGCATTGGCGCCGGTCGGAAATCAACATGAGCTTCCTGGGATCTTCCGAAGGCGCCTGGTTATGGCGTTTAGATATCGGCTATCAACGCCGCGCCCTGTCTTCGCAAGGCGCCTTCGCGGATTTCGTGGAGAAGACCTACCCTTTCCGGTTCAAGTACCGCCAGGATTGGTCGGCTCCCGATTCGCTTCCGTTCCGGATGCTTTCGCAGGGATCCTTCGGGTACCGGGACGGCCTGTTCCAGGTCTCGCACGGTTCCGAGTTCCGGGAAACCGTGGGCGCGCATCAACCCATGCAATTCCTGCGCGCCTATTACCGGCATCCCTTCAAAAGCTATGTGGTTCCCAGCGAGCAATTGACCTCGGACTCCACCTTTACGGCGGAATCACATCCGGGCCAGCAAAGCCGCGGCTTTGCGGCCGGGGCGGAATATCGGGAAGTGCGGGCGCATTTCCTGGTCGGGGTGAGCGGCGAGTATGCCATGGAATGGGAGCTGCCGATTTTCGCTTTGGGCCGCCTGGATACCCTGAATGGCTTGACGCGGCGTCAGGGCTCCTATCAAGGCAGTGATTATTTCCTGCAAAATGCCGGCGGAAAGATTTTCGCTTCGGGCGAATGGGGGAACGCGAATTGGCGTGGGCAGGCCGGGTTGCGGCGGTTTTTCGGAGAGGATGCCGACGACATCGAGTTTTTGCCCAGCCCTTGGTGGATTAGCGGAGGCGGCGGCTGGACCTTTCCCGGTAAGACGCGCCTTGACGCGCAAGTCGCTTATTTAGGACCGAAGGAAATACGCGGTTGGGGACCGGTGTTTAAGGTGGAGTCCCATGTGGAAAACAATATTTCCCTGGCGCAACCCTTGTTTTCCGATCGCTTGCGGCTGACGGCGTCCGCCTTGCATGCTTTCGGAACGGATTTGCGGGAACAGCCCAATGGCAATCCCATGCGCTTCCGGGTCATGGCCGGTATCGAGGGAACGCTTTACTGAAAGGCGATCAGCTGTTCAGGCGCAGCAGAAAGCGGATCGGGATGCGAACGCGCTTTGTCCTTGAGCTCCAGCACGAATAACTCCGGTGTCCAGGCGGTGCGGCGGCAATATTCCGAAGGGGATTCAACCGCTTGTTCTTGGGCCCTTTTTTCACCCGGGTTCAGGCGGACTTGCGCCAAGGGCGTGGACCATCCCGGGGGATCGGGCACATCCGGCGCGGCCAAGGCGGCGTTGGCGATGAAGCCGAAGCAATGCGGATCTCCGTTACTCTCCTTACCGAGGACGCCCGCTTCACGGCTTTCCACCAGGCTCCAGCCATTGCCAAGGTCGGCCAGCACGGCCACTTCGTCACGGCCATTGAAGTGGCCCAAGCGGGGCGCATGCGCCGAGGGGTATTTACGGAAATTGACGCGGGCCCATTTCACCTTGGCTTTCTTGCCCACGGTGGCGGGAGGGCTTTCCCGCTTCCATTGTTCCAGGATTTCGCTGCCCGCCGGAAAGGCCAGTAAATAGGCGGCGATATAGGCGGTGCCGCCTTCGGCGAGCGCCACTTGCGCCCATTTACCATAAACCTTGGTCACATGCAGGGATTCATCCTGCACGCGCACTCCCATCACCTTGGCGTCGAGCGAGGGAGCGGTACGCAGCCGGGCGGCGTCGACTTTCACCTTGGCGGTGCAATTGTTGAACGCGATGGGGTTGTCCGGCATGCTGGCATACGCGTGGATGGCCTGGGGGGCGCCCAAAAGACCCAAGCAAAGAAGGAGTTTTTGCAAGATGCGCTCCGAATCCCAAAAGTAAGGTGAGGTGCAGGCTCTGCAAAAAGTATAGGGCTCGGGAATCCGGGGAAGCAAGGAGTAGGCCCTTCCCGATCCGGGAAACCGGGCGGGGTTTTTGGGATATTTCAGATCCGGTCAGAGGAGGGTCAAGGGTTTCGGGCTGCCTCTCCAAATCAACTAACTTTGGGACCAGGCCGAAGAAAAGCCCGATCCTGAATTCCGCACGGTGTTTGGCGGCATCGAACCCCTGGCCTCCTAACTGGTAAAGCATGGGTTGAAGTCCGGAGTGCACCGGCTGCCTGGGGCACAACGTCGTTGCTGACAATAGCGGTTAAGCGAAACTTGCCGAATGTCTCCTCGCGATTGAAGGATTGGCAGTCAAAGGTTAGATATTGTTCTGATCGTATTCGATACCGGTCATCTATTGCGCGGTTTCTTCGCCCACAGAGGGCAGACGTAAATTATGCCTAACTGGAATCCTGCTTCTAAAAATGCCGACCAAGGTTTGGAGGTAGTTTACCGCAATTACCGGGATATGATTTTCCGGATTTGCTCCCGCTATTGTAAGGAACGCGCAGAGGCCGAGGATTTGACCCAGGAAACGTTCCTGCAAGTTGAAAAAGGTTTGGCCAAATTCCGGGGAGATGCGGAGCTGGAGACGTGGATATACCGTATTTGTACGAATTGTTGCCTGGCCTACCTAAGGACGCGGCAGAGGCGAAAAGATCTCCTTGGCCTTTATTTGGATTCACGTGTGATCCGCAATCTGAATCTGGAAGGTGATCGCGTTCTCGCCAAGATCGATTTGGATCGGATCCTGTGTCATTACCGCCCTTTGGTTCGGCACGTTCTCTTTCTTACGCTGGCGGAAGGATTGAGCTATCGCGAAACCGGAGAAGTCTTGGGAATTTCACCTTCGGCCGCGGCCAAAACAGTTGAACGGTTCCTGAAGAAATTCCGGAGCGGAAATCAACCAACGGTGGGCGGAAAACCCCTGCCCGAGGCAATCCGTCAGGTCGTAAACCCGGATCTATCCGATTCAGATGCGGTGGTCGCATTCAGAACACATCCCGCTAACCTGATAAACGAATGAATAACGAAGGCGGTAATAACAGGGGCGAACAGAAAGTGTCCTTGTTTAGGTTGGATCGACTTATGCGGGGGAGCCTGCCCAAAGAAGAAGCGGATAGATTGCTTCATGAAGCCGCTCGCTCCTCTGAGGATGAGAATTATTTGCGACGGTTTTCTTCCTTACGCTCAGGGCGCTCCCTGGAAGAGTATTTGCGGCGAAGCCGCGGGCGGCCGAGAAACCTACCTCTCCTGTTATGGGAATGGCTTAGGAGCGGATTGCGCGCCAAACCGGCTCTATGGGCGCTGAGCTGCCTGCTTTTGCTGATTGTGGCGACCGGAACCTGGCATGCTCTGGAGCCAGGATATACGGAGAAGAGCGGAAATGTAAAATGGAACTCCAAAGGGTCCGCGTCCATATCTATCCGTGCCAGAATGCACGGATTGGATTTCGCACCGGAGGCCTCCATTCCCGCCCATGCCGGCGATACCCTGGACTTCGCTTACCGCAGTTCCTCTCCCGGTTGGATCCAATTCTGGTATCAAGAGGACACGGCGGTCCCGGCTCCCATCGAAAGCATCGCCCTCCAAGAACCTTGGCCCATCGCCACCGGCTGGAGCACTGCCCCATCCCGGCTGATCCTGGAAGGCGTATGGAAGAGCCAGGTCGTGTGGGCAATCTGGTCCGTTTCGCGACCTCTCAAATCCGAGGAAGTCGGGCGCTTGCTGAAAGGCGGGACCATCGAAGGCGCAGGCGCCTTGAAGTTCCGGCTTTCCGGAAATCCATGAAGCTCCAGACGGCATTTGCTGGCACGGCCCTTTGGATGCTTACCGGGATCACGGCCATGGCCGGGCAACCTGTGGCGCAGAGATTCGCCGTACTCATCGGCGAAGACCGCGGTCTGCCCGAGGAAACCCCATTGCATTATGCCGCCACGGATGCCCGTAAGATGGCGGATCAATTGGGAGAAGCAGGAACGTTCGATAGGGATCACTTGTATTTGCTCGCGAATGCATCGCTGGACAAAATAAGGAAAACCCTGGAGGAGGTGAAGGGCAAGCTCAAAAGCCTAAGATCCTCGGGCGTGCTATCCATGGTGCTGATCTATTATTCGGGGCACGGAGCCGCCGATGGGCTGCATATCAAGGGCGCCAACTTCCCCCGCAATGAACTGATAGGATTCGTGGATTCGCTGGAGGGAACGGTGAAAGTCCTGATTCTGGACGCTTGCGAATCGGGGGATTTTTTGCGCCAAAAAGGGATACGTATTATCGACAACCAGCAGGTCGTAAGATTGGACCGCTTGGAGGGGCAAGGAACGATCGTCATCAGCTCAAGCGGGCGCGGCGAACTTTCCCAGGAAAGCGAGGAATATCAAGGAGCCATATTCACACACCATTTTCTGAACGGGTTGCGCGGCTTGGCCGACTATGACGGTGATCGCTCGATCCGGTTGATGGAAGCATTCGACTATGCGCGCGTTTCCACCAAACGGGAAAGTATTTTCGGCGGGACATTGCAACAGAATCCCGGATTTGATTTCGACATGACAGGCGAGTCCGATCCGGTTTTGGGCCGCATCAACTCTCAACAGACGCAGATCCTGCTGGTAGGCATGCCCGCGGGGCCGGTGGATATTTATGATGGCCATACCATGCGCATGGAAACCCAGCTTTGGCTTACCGGGCAGGATAGCGCCCGTTTCGCGCTGCCGGCGAACAAATACGTTCTGACGTACGGCGATAAAACCTCGACACGCTTCCTGGAGTTGGACCTGACCTGGCGGCGCAATACTTCGGTCAATCCCGGTGATTTCCGGAAAAAGCCAAAGTCGGTTCTTTACGGAAAAGGGGGAGGGCGCTCCCTGGATTTGCATTTGCATGGCGCGGAGCTTTCCTTGGAAAGATTCGGGGACTTTTATGGAGCGGACGCGGCGCGCTTCGGATATGTCGTCCGGAATTATGCCAGCAAACATACCTTCGAATTCGCTTACGGGCACGCTCGGCTTCCGACCGAAGGAGCCGTGACGAACAATGCGGATCTTTACGGCTTTGCTTATTCCTTGGGAGTGCCCATTTTGCGCGGGATGCGAGGGCAAGTGCTGACCGGAAGCGATATCGGAGCATACCGCTTGGTCCAGCATGTACGCGATACCCGTTTTCAGGAGGCTCCACTCCTTGCGGACGGAAGCAACCTAAAGCTGAGGCGCGATGTATATGCAAACATCTATCGCGTGCACATCCCGCTCGAAATCGAAGGATTCTTTCCTCTACGGATCTGGCTCGCAGCCTCGTTCGGCGTGGGCTGGACTTTCAACCAAGACGCCGTTTCGGACGCTTGGCGGGCTAAGATGGGAATCGATCCGGCTTTATCCTTGGGGCACCAATTCTGAATCCACTTCTTTTCACGCCCGGCCGCATCATGAAATGCCTGGCCGCCGCTTTCACCCTTGTTCCGATCGCCTGCCTGCAGGATGGCGGCATCGTATATCCTGACGAGTCCAGTGGCATGCCGGTGTTGGCGACATACAACGGCAGGGCATTGACCCGCGGCAGCAATATAGACGGGGATAGGGCGCTCAATTTGAGCCATCCCAAAATAGCCTTGGTCTGGCAATTCCTAGGGCCTAGTTCTTACGGAGTGAATTTCGACAAAATATCTATCAATTCCAACCCGCCCTATAACTTCTCGGTTTCGCTCAGGAGCCCGCCCCCGCCTAGAGTAGCATTCACGGAAGAGGCTGTGATCGGAAAGTTCTGGTTGTATTCGGATGCCAGTGGAAACGATTCCCTGGATCGTATCACCCATCCTAAAATGGCCGCCCACGATTCTGAATTGGCCATACTTCAGGCTGACTATAAGCGCCTGCTCCAGGACCTGATCGCGGCTTCAACCATTTCGGAAAGGTGGATCCCTTATCAGGATACTTTCTTGCTCGACAGTACCGGCACCTTTGCGCGCTACAACGGCGGGAGGCCCGACACCCTTTATCTGAGTCGAGGGAAAAAGGACACACGGGCATGGGCGGAAATCCTGTTCCGGCGCTTTCGGCTGCTCAAGAATTACAATGACTGGGAGAATTTCTTCTCTTTGCGGAAAAAGGCGCGGGAATATGCATTGACGAGCCACCCCATGCCGGATCACTCTTTCATGCTCTACTTTTCCGATTGGAGAAGGCTGCTCCCGCTTCCTGGACGGGAGGCGGAGTTCGAATCCAAGTTGAAGAGCGCCGGCGTGGCTTCCATGAATTACCCACTGAAGGTGGAAGCGGTGCAAAAGGAGGCCCAGGACAGCGGTTGGATCGACTATCCTTTTGAAGGATTCGATCAACCGGCCACGGACTGGGTGGCGGGCAAGGGTACTTCCGACTTCGTCCTCTATTTCCCAACCCGCGCCAGCCTGCAGCGCGTGCTGGATGCGGAAAAAGAAGGCTCTTTCCAGGTGGACAATATCGAGAAGGCGGGAGTGGGGTATAATCTGCTCCAATGCGACGATCAATACCGATGCAAAGTGCAGGGTAGGGACGATTCCATTTACATCCAACTGGGAATCCATGAGTCCCAATTCGATCCACCCAGCAGCGCGCTGATTTCGCCCATAAAAACATTTCTGCCCGTTGCGATCCTTTCCGACAGCCTGGAGAAATTTACCGGCCACTACGAATACAAGGCTTACTATCCCATTATCGTTCAGCATAAGGGCTCGGCTCTCTGGAGCGATATTCCGGGATTCGGGATCCATAAGCTTACTGCCGCAGGAACAAAGCTGTTCTATGCTCCGGGGCAGAATTTCCAGATCGAATTCGTCGCGGGTGCGGGAGGTACGATCACCAAGCTGCTGTTCTACGCCAATGGCGAACGCGCGGCCGCGGCCCGATCCGATTCGGTAGGTTTCTCTTCGGGATTGACCGAAGAGGTGGAACTGCTCATATCCCGTTCAAAAGCAGGTATGCGCCCGGCCGGAGACCTCCCGGCCATATTCGGCAACGGTGCGGATACCGTTCGCGCGGAGTATTTCATCGCCGCGGGGCAAACGGACAGCATCCGTCTGACCTCCCCGAGGTCGGCGCCGGAGATCTTCTATCCAATGAACGATTCCCTGGCTTTCAGTGCCTCTTCTCCCGATCAAATAAGAATACGGCGCAATGATGCCGGCGTACCAACAGGCTTATGGCGTACCCAGGAAGAAGGCGATATATTTCTGCCAGCGCTTTCTTACCATCCGCGCAAGCCTTCGGATCTTCACCCAGAGCCGGGGGCCGTTTCCGTCAACCTGGTGTCCGAGTCGGGCGGGTCCGGACTGGACTCGTATGTCGGTTTAGGAGCTCTACGTCGTTTCGGTTGCGCGGAGGACGGATCGTACTTGCGATCCGGAGACGGTTGGATACTGGAAATGCATAAAGGAAGCACCGGCGACGAAATCACCTTGCAGAAGGGAGGAGACGGGATGCTTATGCGCGTGCCCGGGTCGTCGGGAAAACGGCTTGCGCTGGACCTGATTTTGTGCGGCCTAAACGGCGCCAAGACACAACGCGTCTTCTTGGAGCTACGCGGGGGTATGGATCGCAACGGACCCTGGCCAGACGTCCTTGCCGAAGCCGATTGGGTATATCCATCCGGAAATAGAGATACCTTGTCCTTCTCCCCCTTGGTCATCCCCTCCGATCCGTACTTTCTGAAATTAATCCAGGTTCCCACCCTGGGTGACACGCTTCCGTACGTCTTCGACGGATATCGCGCTTTCTCCGAATAAATTCCCCGCATCAACGTCCAAGTTCCGGATGCATGTGGCATCTAAGGTAAAGAACATCGGGTTTCCGCATGAAAGGGAACCGGTATGGGTGCTTCGTTTAAAACAAGGAATGAAAAACATGAGAAAAAATCATATTCTAAAACTCGCAGGCATGCTCTGCATTCCCGCAGCCCTCTGGATGGGCGGCTGCAACACATCGGACAGTGTCAATTCCCAAGCCGGAAACGGCGTAGCCGTCTCGAACCCCAAGGACGCAGCGTCCCTTAAAGGGGAGATTATTCCCAAGGGAGTCGAATTCGCCAAGCCCGAAAACAATTCGGACCTGGTTGAATACGCCACTTCCGAAGGCTACTACAAGGGCGCAGCCAAAGATTTCCACGGCTTCGAAAAACCCCTGGCGAAAACATCCGTGGACAAGAGCCCCCTCGACAATTACATCCGCGGTGTGACCTTGGTCGCCGGTAACTCGAGCGTATCCTGCCCCTATGGCTATACCCGCATCGACAAGGATTTGAACGAAGGCGCGCATGGCCAATTCGTCTATCTCTGCTATTCCACCTGGGAGCCTGGGGCCGCAACCTATTACTACATCACCGATATGCTCACGGTCACGGTCAACAAATCCCCGGACTGGAAAGTCCACATGCCCGACAATGTGAATTGCTTCTCCGCCGGCCAGGATTTCAATTGCCACTACGTCTGGCAGCCGGGCTATGACAAGACCCAGTGGAACCACAATGGCGATCTGAATTCCGGCGCAGGCGGGCAATACATCTACCTGATGAGGAACCAGACCCAGTTCTACCGCTACAAGCAGCCCGCAATGGAAGGGAACCTGTTAACCGGAATCGGCGTCATCAGCGGCGCCAGCAATGTCGCGGTCCCTTCCGGCTGGAAGAAGATCAACGTGGACCTGAACGCCACCGTGGGCGGATCCTACGTCTACTTCATCACCCATATCTGAGAATCGGCACAAACCCGCGCTAGGCGACCGACGCGGGCCTTTCCTTTTACAAAAACACCGCATCGAAAACAGAATCACCAGGAAAGAATCATGAAACGTATCAAGTTGGCCGGCCTTCTCATTATCCCCGCCGCCCTTTGGCTCGGAGGCTGCAATACCACCGACACGGCTGAGCCCAATAGTGAAACGATCGCGGTCGCGCCCAAACTCGAATCCGACAGCATGGAAATCGTGACTTCGGAAGGTTCCTACAAGGGCCTGATAAAGGATTTCCATGGACTTTCGCAGGCCCTGGGAAATACCACCGGTAATGTTTCCGGGACCTCGGCGCCGATCCGCGATCTGGTCCTCATGGCGAATAGCAGTAGCATGTCCTGACCAGGCTGTTACGGTAAAATCGAGAAGAATCTGAATGAATCCGCCGGCGGCGATTATATCTTCCTATGCTATACCACGCAAGGGGATCCCTCCTACTATCTCACCGATCCCTTCCGTGTCGAAATCACCACCAGTAACGGCCACTCAAATTTTGGCGGAATGACCTGGGTACATGGATTGGGGATCTGGAATCACATGGGCGATTTGAACTCCGGTGCCGGCGGGTATTACCTCTGGCTCTTTATGACAAGGACCCAAATTCCCAGCCCTGCACATATCGTCAACGGAATCGGCGTCATCTCCGGCGGCAGCAATGCCCCCGTTCCAGCCGGCTGGACCAAATACCCTATCGACCTGAACTATTCCGTCGGCGGCGCATACGTCTACCTCATCTACCACATCTGAATCCCTCAAGATGGTGATGTGCCGGGTTCTTCGGGAAAGCGCCTGGCACTGGACCTGATTTTGTGAGGCCTGAACGGCGCGAAGACACAGCGTGTCCTGCTGGAGCTACGCAGGGCTAAGGATCGCAATGGACCCCGGCCTGACGTCCTTTCCGTTCTGAAATTGATCCAGGTTCCCACCCTGGGTGATACGCTTCCGTATGCCTTCGACGGATATCGCGTCCTCTCCGAATAAAATTCCCGCATCTACGTCCAAGTTCCGGATGCATGTGACATCTAAGGTAAAGAACATCGGTTTCCGAATGAAATGGAACCTTTATGGGTGTTTCGATTAAAACAAGGAATGAAAAAGCATGAAAAAAAATCAAATTCTTAACATGGGATGCGCAATGGCCTTTGCACTGGCCTTTGCCGCATGCAATGAGCAGCCCACTGAATCCAACGCTCAAGGAGCGCCGGAGAAGAGCACCCCGAATCAAAACACTCCTTTTGATCCGAACCATGTCGATGTTTGGACCTCGGATGGAGAGTTCCATGGCTCAGCCGATGAGATGAACGCGGCTTTTGCCAAGCCATTGGCCAAACGGAACGATGGTTCACCCACATCATTACCTATATATGGGCTCACATTCATTGACAATAGTAATGGCACCTGCCCCAGTGGTTATTTCCGTATCAACAAAGATTTAAATGAAGGAGCTGGTGGGGACTATATTTATTTGTGCTATACCCCATATCAAGAAGCTACATATCCAAAACGTACCTGGCCTGAGGACGACGGGTACTTTATATCCCACCGCCCCTTTGGTGGGAATTACGATAAATGGCCTACGCATTTTTCTTACACCTCAGCAGGCTCGAGTCTTTGCAATAACGGAACCACTACTTCTGTTAAAGCCGGCTGCCCTTGGTCTAACGGACCCTCTTTTCAACCTGGTTCGTGGAACCGGGCCAACGGAGATCTGAATTCCAGGACTGGCGGTGAGTTTATTTTCTTTTTCAGCAAAAGCACGAGTGCTGCCTTTCCAAATTCTGGAATCACTAACAATAAGCTTTATGGTGTAGGCATCATTAGCGGAACGAGTTCTAACTTGGCAGCGCCTGCCGGATGGGTAAGGAATTCGGTCGATTTAAATGTCGAAGCAGGCGGAAAATACGTCTATTTCATCCATAAAACTACCCCGAACTGAGTTTTCAAGGCCCCCACTCCAAGCGGGGGCTTTCTTGGCTTAGGCCTCTATTCCATTTGATTCCGAGTAAATATTTAACGATTCCATTCACACATAATTCATGGGAGTGATCATGAAGAAAATGATTTTACTGGCCGGATACGCATCAGCTTTGACATTCTCGCTTATCGGTTGTGAAAGCCAACCTTCTCAGGTAACTAGCGAGACAACACCCGGATCAAATTGGGATGAAACGCCACCCAGTGAATTTTTCCACATCGCAACGATAAGCGAGGTGCAAAAAGCCGCGCTCCCACAAAATTCCGATTATGTGGATATATGGACTTCCGAAGGTGAATACCACGGAAACCCAGACGGTGTGGATCAAGCATTCTCGCGACCGTTATCAAAGACAAGCGACAACTCCCCTGATGGGAGCAGAATTTGGGGAATTAATTTTATCGATAATGGAAAATATGCAACTTGTCCCACCGGTTATACTCGTATAAATAAAGATTTGAACGAGGGAGCATCTGGGGACTATATATATCTTTGCTACACCACGAACTCCACTTATGCGACACACTCATGGGGCGAAGATAACGGTTTCTTCATCTCGCACAGGCCTTTCAGCGGAAATTACAATTTGTGGCCTACCCACTTGACCTATACTACGATAGGACAGGATCTTTGCTACGACCCGTATCTGAATCCGAATGGCGTCAAAAGCGGATGCCCATGGGCTGCCGGCCCCTCATACATTACTGGAAATTGGAACCGCGCTAACGGAGACCTGAATTCCAGAACCGGGGGAGAGTATGTCCTATTCTTCAGCAAGAGCACTCCGGTAGCATTCCCGCAATATGGATTTGGAAATTCGTCCTTGTACGGCGTGGGCATCATCAGCGGAGGCCAAAATGTTGCCCCTCCGGCGGGTTGGCAAAAGTATTGGCTGGATTTGAACATAGGCGGCGGTGGCTCTTATGTTTACTTCATTTATAAAACCTAACTCAGCCAGTTATCGGCATAGCGATCGCCGACAGGGATAAAATAGATTTACCCAGGACTAGGATTTACAAGTCCCCGCTTTAGGCGAGGACTTTCCCGTTCGCCAGGTATTATTTCAATTTAGCCACAATCCCCGATTCGAACCTGGGCCCGAGCGGCCGGGTAGGATGCCGGAGCAATGATCCTCCGTACGGAACCAATCGTGCACACTCTTCCCGTCTGTGCTGATTGGGAACTGCTTGCAGTCCATGTGATCGTAAGGTAGGAAAAACGGAAGAGTTGTCTCCTGTGGACCGGAGCGATTTCACGGTAGCTTGACCGCAGCTTCGTGCAGCTCCCAAACCGCCCTCGTTCAAATATCTTTCGCATTTGGAAACCAAACCCTGTTCCCGGTCTGCGGTTTTTGGCATTTTAATGGGCGCTTATTTGTTGACCCGGCTTTAACCAGGATATGCAGTCGTGAACACAATTTTGATCCTCATGCTAGGCGCGATTGCCGGTGCTGCCACTTATATCGATTTCAGAGCGGAAAGCGGCTATGTTCTCGGACCTATCGGAGAAATGATCGTTTCGCTCCTCATAGCTGCCGCCATCGGGATGGCGGCAATTTGGCTCGTCCGTCTTATGACACGTAAGATGGTCAAAACCTTCGCGGAGGGGCAGGGCGTTTGGGAAGACTACCGGATGCGCGATGCTTGGTGTTATCTCCCATTTCTGCTCTCCCTGGCCGGGGCCGTGGGAGTGCAGGTCTCTGTACCCGTGGTCTATTTCTCGGCTCTCGCTTTCGCGCTCGCGCAGACCTTGCTCCTCTTTTCCCTCATCTCTAAGCGCCCCCAAGGAGGCAATTTCTTTCTTTCCCTCGGCTGGGTCTCATTTCTCTTCCTGGTCTCGGGCATGGCTGCGCTTATCTATGAGATCGTCTGGCAGCGCGTTCTGTTCGCCGAGTACGGCATCAACATCGAGTCGGTAACCATTATCGTCTCCCTATTCATGTTCGGCTTGGGGGTGGGCTCCCTGGTGGGGGGGCGGTTCGCGAATCGCTTTCCCGACCGCCTGCCGCACCTGTTCGTCTTCTGCGAGCTGGCCATCGGGCTCTTCGGCCTCATCAGCCTGCCGCTTATCAAGCTGGTGGCGCGGCATACATTGGGGCTCCCGCTCTTGGGCGTAACCCTTACAATCTACGCTCTGCTGGCATTGCCCACCGTCTTTATGGGCGCCACCCTGCCTATTCTGGTGACTTATTTGCACCGCTATTACAAGCATGTGGGGCGCTCGGTTTCCAAACTCTATTTCTTCAACACCATCGGTTCGGCGTTGGCATCCCTGTTCACCGTGGATCTGCTTTTCGTATTCTTTGGGCAGCAAGCCGTGGTCCTGATCGCGGTTGCGCTGAATTTTACCGTCGCGTTCCTCGTCTTTCGCTATACGCGACGCATGGCGATGGCAGGTACCTTGGGGGCCGGTTCCGAGGCTAGCCCTTCCACCGCCGATGAGCACGCGTCCACTGCCACCGAACCCGGGTCAACCCGTGTTCTCCCCTTCGCAGCCGCGCTGTTGCTTGCCGGAGTGGCTGGTTATGTCTCCCTGAGCCAGGAAATCCTATGGGTGCGCGCCATTTCCTATGCCACCGCCACCTGGCCGCAAATCTTCGGGCATATCCTGGGCTTCTTCCTGATAGGCGTGGGACTCGGATCCTTGTTGGGCAATCGCATTTGTGAAAAGGGCAAGCGCACTCCACTGGCTTACCTGGCGGGAGTTTTCCTATTCGGATCGCTCGCCTATTACATCTCCATCCCTGCCTTCAGCGCCGTATTCACCTTGAATCGCGGATTGGGCATCCTGGCATCGTACGTAGTGTTGGCCGTGGTGGCGGCGCTATTCGGCAGCGTGTTGCCACTCTTGAGCCACTTCGCCATTCGTCCAGGGAGCCATGTGGGAGTTTCGCTCTCTCGCATATACGTCGCCAACATCGTGGGATCCACCGCTGGTCCGCTGCTAACCGGGTTTTACTTGATGGATCGCTTCAGCTTGGAATTCAATGTTCTGATCGTGAGCCTGATGGGACTGGCCGTGGCCGGACTGCTCTTCATCCTGGATGCCCGCAGGCTCCCTGCCCGCATGGGTTGGGCCGCTGCCATCTGCGCCTGCATGGCCTTGGCCGTTGCAGCTTATCCCCGCGCCTTTCACCACGTATTGGAAAAAATGCAGTATGATGAGAACTATAGCGCCGAACAGGGCTTCAAATACATCAATCAGAGCCGCAGCGGCATCATCACGGTGGCTGCCGATACCGAGGGAGACATCATCTACGGCGGCGGCGGCTATGACGGCCGCTTCAACGTGGATCCCGTCAGCGATGCCAACATCATCCGCCGGGTATACATGGTGCCGGCGCTGCATCCTCATCCTGAGAAGGTGCTGGAAATCGGCTTGAGCGGAGGCTCCTGGGCCTGGGTCATGTCCAAATACCCCGGCATCAAGGAAATGGAGGTGGTGGAGATCAATCCCGGCTATGACACCATCATCGGTGAATATCCCGTGAACAAGCAGATATTCCACGATCCGCGCATCGTCTACCATTACGATGACGGCCGTCGCTGGCTCAACAGGCATCCGGACTCAAAGTTTGATTTCATCCTGATGAACACCACCTGGCACTGGCGGAGCAATACCACCAACCTCCTGTCGCAGGAATTCCTGCGGCTGGCCAAGACGCATCTCAATCCCGGCGGCGTCATTTATTACAACTCCACCCACTCCGATGACGTAATCTACACCGCGGCCACGGTCTTCAAGCACATCACGACTTACAGCACCTTCGTAGCGGCTTCGGATTCGGCTTTTGCGATGTCCGACAGCCTGAAACGCGAGCGGCTGCTGCTATTCGCCGATGGCGCTAAGCCGATCTTCGATACGGCAGATACAGCCAGTATGCGCGTTCTGGGAGAGATGGCTCATGCCGATGTGGGCGACAAGCAGGACGCTTTCCTGGGGCGCGCTGATCTCCAGGCCATCACGGACGACAACATGCTGACGGAGTTCAAGAAAATAACAGGCAAAAACGAGCGCGATATCAAGGGTAAGTTGTACCGATGGTACAATCCCAAGTCGGCCTGGAGGTTTGCGAAGGCTGAGTCGAAGTGAGTGTTTGAGTAGTATAGGTTGCCACTTAAACACCAAACCATGAGAGGCACTGATCGTTCCCGCTTAAGCGTATTAACGATCCGCCGGAGGGCCCAGGGTATCCTTCAAAATACGTGACAGCGCAGTTACTGAAAACCCAGCCTCGAAAACCTTGCGGGCTTCCCCGCCGAGGGAATCGAGCAGCGCAGGCTGGGCGCGGAGCCTAAGCAACGCGTCCGCCAGCGCGCGCGCATCCCCGGGAGCGGTCAGGGCCAGGCTCACTCCGTCGCGGAAATACCGGCGGATGGCGGGGGAATCCCGGGTCAGGATGGGGCGGCCCATGGCGGACGCCTGCACCACCTTGTTGGGAACCACATTGGCCGCCTTGGCGGTGTTCCCGAATATGCCCAGGCAAAGATCAGCATGGGCCAGGTATGCCGGCAGATCGGTTTCCGGCACCGGCGTCACGAAATCCAGGTTGTGCAACCCCAAGGCGCGCGCGCGCGCCACGGTCGCGGGGAAAGTCTGGCCGTCCCCCACCAAGGTGAAACGGATGGTTTCCCCTTTCAGAAGGGCGGCGGCTTCCACGATCCATTCCGCGCCCTGCAAGGGTATATAGGAACCGTAGAAGAGCACGCGGAAGGCCGCTCCCGCCGGGTACGGGTCGCGCAGCGAGAGTCTATCCTGCTGATGGAACACGGTCTCGGGCACGCCCACAGGGAGAATGAGACAAGGTTGCCGCAGGCGGTAGTTGCGGTAGAAATAATCCTTGTGCTCCTCGGTGTCGAAAACGAGCAGGTCGGCGGCGCGGGTGGAGGACCAATCCTGCCAGCGGCAGATCAGGGCCTGGAAGCTCCCGGGCTTGTGCAGGCGGCGATCTTCCACGCGGGTATTGTAACGGGAGAGGAACGGATCGAAAACCACTTTGCGCCCCAATGCGCGCGCCAAAAGCTTCACCCAGGGAACCAGGCGATGCCCGCCTTCGGTCACCCAGATCCACTCGACGCATGGCTCCCGACGCAAAATCTTACAGGCCCGCCAGGCCAGGATGACATGCCGCCAGGGAAACGGCGCTTGCGAATGCGCGAACAATACCCGGAACCCCGCGGTCTGCATGGCCTCTTTGACGCTGCGGTTGCGGGGGTATCCGGGTTCATGGCTTCCCAACAGGCAAATAGCCGGGGCGGGAACGGCTGGAATGCCTGGACTGGCTGTAACGCCCGCCGTTTCAGGCCCCCGGGCCATTGAATTTTCTCCAATAATGGCGCGCATGCCAAGCGAACAATCCCGTGGCCGCTGCGAATAGGGTTATATCCAGCGGCAAAGGCAGCGGGAAGAGAAAATGCACGAGGGTAGCGGCGGCATAGAGGGCGAAACCGGCGGCCAAGGGCGAAACATAGGCGGCCTTGAGCACCGGCGAGCGGGCGTAGAACCAGATCCCCGCGAAGCAAACGAGGCCGCTCATGACCAAGGAGAGGCCGGTGGCGAAGGCGGCGCCTTCCGCGCCATAACGCGGCACCATCAGGTAGTTGAGGAGGATGCTGGCGATGAAGAACAGGATTTGCGAGGCCGGGATCATGAAAGTCTTTCCCATGCCGACCAGCAACTGCCCGGAAAAAGCGCCCACGGTGGTGAGGAGGTTGAAAAATGTGGCGATGGCGAGCACGCGGTAGCCTTCCCCGTATACGGGCGAGATCAGCGCCAGCAATTGGCGGCCGAAAAACAGGGCCAAGAAGAAGAACGGGATCTGGACCGTGGTCACCAGCCAGGAGGCGTAATTGAATTGACGGGCTTGCGGCGGGCCGATTTCCCGGCCGGATCCGCCCGCCGAGAAAACCGAGAGCATGATGCCGTCAAAGGATTGCCGCAGGGACCTCAGGGTGTTGGAAATCATCACGATGATGGAATAGATCTCCACTTCCTTGATGCCCGAGTAGCGCCCCAGCAGCAGGATGTCGAATCGGTAGGCGAAGCTCATGAAGAAGTCAGTGCTGGCCAGGGGAAGGGAGAAGCGCAGCAATTCTTTGGAGGCGAGCGCGGAAAAGGTCCAATCCCGCCAGGAGATCCCGTAGTATTTCAGGAAGCCGTAGGCGGCGAGTCCCAGCCCCAGCAGGTTGCCGAAAAGATAGGGCAAGGCCAGGCCCACGGTTTTCCACGCGGTGTAGGAGAGGATGAGCGCGGGTCCGTAGATGGCCATGGGAATGGCCAGGTTCTTGATCATGAGTCCGAAGTACAGCACGCGCTTGTTGATCAGCGCTTGCAGGAAGAGCAGGGTGCAGGCCTGCAAGGGTATGCTGGCCAGGAACAGGGTCAGCTGCATAGGCGGGGCCTTGGGCAGCTTGTCGGTCCATTTCCCCACCGCCGGCAGGTAACCCAGATGTTGCAGCAGCACCAGCGCGAAAATGGAAAGGGAAAGGATGAGCACCAGGTTCATGGCGCGCGAAAAGCGCCGCACGAAAGCGGCATCGTCCGCGCAACGGGAATAAATCCACACCACGCCCCTGTCCAGGCCCAGGGAAGCCAGGCGGGTGAGCAGCAAGATCAAGGATTCGTAATATTTGAAGACGCCCCAGTCGCCGCCGGCATAGGCCCGGGCGCACAAGAGCACCAGCAAAGGCTCCGCGGCCTTGGACGCATTGTCCAGGAACATGAAGCGGGAACCTTTGTTGATGAACTCGCGGTGGGCCTTGTCCGCGCCGGCCTCGGTTTCCAGGCCCGGGATCGGAGCTTCCGGGCTATCCATCAGTAAGGTTCATCCACCGACATGTTCAACTGGATGCCCTCCCTGCCGTGGAATCCGAGTTGCAGGCGGAACAGGTATATATCCGGGCGGCGCACGCGTATGCCGAAGCCCCATGAGTTCTTGATATTGTCCAGGACATCGATTTTGTCCCAGGATCGCCCGTAGATGCCGTATTCATTGAAGACGACGCCGTCCACCAGGCGCAGGAAGGGGAAACGGTATTCGGCACCCGCCGAGACCACGGTATAGTCGCGGAACCGGCTGCCGCCGTACCCGCGCATGGGCGTATCGTTGCCGAGCGTCTGGAGGCCGTACACGGGCATGCGATTGCCGGAGAGCTCGTATACCTGCGCGGTATAGATATGGGTGACGAGCACCTTACGGTTAAACAATTCCTTGCGGAGGTTTTCCAGCTCCATTTTTTTCAGCATCTTTCCGAGGCTGATATCGCCGGCCTTGCGCTCTTCATCCCGGCTTATCTCGAACTTCTCCTTACCCAGTTTGAAATAATTGGTCAAGGAGGTTTCCCAGCCATGGAAATCATGGTGGTCGGTGGTGAGATGGTAGTGGTAGGACGCGCTGAAATCGCTGCCCGCCAAGGGGATGTTCATATTGGTGCGCGTGTCGCGGGCGAGGCCTGCGGTTATGATGCGATCGGCCCAGGAACGGTTCAATCCGCGCGAGGCGGTGTCCATATCTCCGGCCGCGTTCCGGAAAAAATCCCCGCTGAGGGAATCGGGTTGGACCGGGGCGTTGCCGAAGTGATTGTCCCGGTAGATGAATCCCCCCTTCAGCGACAGTTTTTCGAAAAGGAGATGGGACAGGTTGGCGGAATAGCTGTTGGACGAATCGGCATAATACCAGAACGAGGCGGTACCCGGCTGGTTGACGCTGGTATTCTTGACGCGCGCCAGGGCGACCACCAATTTCGAATTGAATCCTGTTCCCAATATGTCCGCGACCGTGACATAAGAACGGAGCTTGAAGTCCCCGTTGACGAAAATATTGCCCTGGGCGACCAGGCGCTCCGTGGGGCGGCCGAAGAGCGAGTTATAACGGAGGGTCGTCCCCACCGAAGAACCCGTACCCGGCGCCAGATTCATGGTGGGGTAAATCATGATCCGGTCCTTTTCGCCGAAGCTGATCAGCTGGATGGTCCGGTCGATGACATTCTCGTTCAGGAAATAGCGCAAGGGCGGTTTGGCGGGATAGATGAGGGTCTTCACCGTCGGGGCCACCACGTGTTCCAAGGGCCAGGTGACGGCCTGTAGCAAGGGATAGGAAATGTATTCGTAGAGCTTGCGGGGCGACGCGTTTCCGGCCAGGGCCATGGTATCCGGCGAGGAGGAATCGGGAGCGGCCGGGGCGCTTAAGGTGGAATCGGAAAGCGGTCGGCCCGCGCCATGCGCGCCCGCATCGGCGGCGGCGGCGGCAGCGGTTCCGGGTGCGGGATGGATCTTGACCGCGGGCGCGAAGGGGTGGACGGCGCCGGAATCGCGCTTGGCCACCGGTTGGCTCCCGGCCGTGCGCCCGGCATCCGGGATGGCATCGGAGGCCCATGCTGCCATGCAGGCGATCAAACTCAAAGCGGATAGAGGTATGATCAGTCGCAAGCTCACTGCCTTCTAAAAAATTTCACAAAAAATTCCACGAAAAATACGGCGAAAAACTCGGCAAAAAAAGCACCGGACATTTTCCGGACGCGCTGGGAACGGGCGACGAGGGGTAAGATACCTCTTTGTCGGTTCCGAAGCCATGCGCATCAAGCGCCGCCGCTGCATATTCTAGCATCGCGGAGGGATGCATTAAAGCGGCAATCATCCGGGAAATACGGATATTCAAGGACCGGGAAAAGGGAAAAAGAGGGTGCCGAGCAAAAAGGCCGCCGCCCCCAACAAGGAGCCTCCCACGATATCGCTCAGGTAGTGGACTCCGAACAGGATACGCAACAGGCCCAGGAACACCGGTAACAGAATGGCCGGAACCGTGAAGGCGGGAAGCTGATGCGCCAGGGTCAGGGCCACGGCCAGGTTATTCATGGTATGGCCGGAGGGGAAGCTGTACTTGTCCAGCGGCGGCACCAGCGGTTTCACGTCCATGCCGTCATCGTAAGGGCGCGGGCGCTTAAGGGAAAACTTGAGGGGAAAATACAGGCATAAGCTGACGGCGATGGCGACCAGGCAATGCACCACGATGGATTTGACTTCCGCGAAGGGGAGGGCGAGCCACAGGCCTAAGGCGATCATGGCCCAGAGATACCCGTCGCCTATGCGCACCAGCAACACCAGGGAAAACGTGGCCCATTTGGGCAGGGTGAAGGCCGCGAGCGCGCGGAAAACCGCGGCATCGAGGGCTTGGACCCGGGCGCAAAAACGGTTTACGGCCTCGAACCGGCTTGGTTTCATCGCATCCATTCCAGCATCCGGTCGGAGGCGGCCGTCCAGGTGAAACTCTCCAGGATGCGCGCGCGCGCGCGCCGGCCCATGGCCCGTGCGCGATCCCGATCGCGGAGCAAGCCCCCGATGGCCTCCGCCAGCCGGGCGGTGTCGGAGGGATCCACCAGCAATCCGGTTTCCCCGTCGGAAACGGCATCGGGAACGCCGCCCGCCAAACCTCCCACCACCGGCACCTCGCAGGCGCCCGCTTCCAGGTAGACGATGCCGAAGCCTTCTACATCCTGATCGGTGGCCAGGCTGGGCAAGGCGAACACGTCGGCGAGGCTGTAATGCGCTGCCATTTCCCCATCCGGGATGCGCCCGGGAAAATGCACCGACCCGGCCAATCCCGAAGCCTCCGCGAAAGCCATCAGCCCCTCCCGCTCGGGACCGGTCCCGCCCAGGATCAGGACCGTTCCGGGGGCGGCCGCGCGGATGGCGGGCAAGGCCTCGATCAAGCCGCGGAGATTCTTGCGCGCCACCATGCGGGTGATGCTGACCACTACCGGCGCCTGGCCCAGGCCGTAACGCGCGCGCAGGTAGGCGGAGTCGGCCGGACGGAACAGTTCGGGGTCTACGCCGGGATGGGCCAGATACAAGGGGCAGCGGGGCGTAGCCTTGGCGCGGGTCAGGCGCAGGACTTCCCGGCTGTTGGGGAAGGCCGCGTCCAGGCGGGCGAAGGTCCGGCGCATCAGGTACGGGGCCAGGGGCCCGAACACCGAGGTCAACAGCTCGCGGCCGTGCACGAGGCAAAAGCTCTTGCGCCGTTTGCTTCCCGTCCCTCGGAACCGGAAAGACTCCGCCGCTGCCGCCTGCCATTGCGCGTACAGCACATGCGTGATCCCCGGATTGCGCCTTAGGTAACCGGGAAGGTACCCAAGCAACCGCAAGAACAGGAACGAGCTGGGCACGGCGAGACGGCGCAGGTCCCGCAGCCCGGGCAGGGGGTTGGCATCGGACGACTTGCCCGGGCAGATGACGCGCACGGCGTGACCGCGCGCGATGAAGCCGCGCGCCAATTCCAGCACGTAGGTCTGGATGCCGCCGCTTTCGGGCGGGAAATCCTGGGTGACGATGAGGATGTCCATCATGAGGAATTACAAAATGCCTTCTATTTCGAAGTATCGGCTTCAGGGGGCAAGAGAGCGTCCCTGTCCAGGGTCCGCCCATAGGCCCGGGCCAGGTCGCGGTACCTTTCCAGATCCAGCGGCTTCTCCAGGGTGGTGCGCGCATGCGCGCTATTGCCTTCGAGCAAGGCGTAGTCCAGCTTGCTGCGCTTGTCGAGATTCCATTGCAGCAGGGAATCCGCTTCCATGTGGAACACCGTGCGGGTGGTTTCCGAGATGAGCGCCAGGTGGCCGTAGCGCATGCACAGCACGTCGCGGGAGCCCGGTTCCAGCAGGTTGCGCCCGATGAAATGGTTGGGGAAGCGCGCGTTGAGCATATGGAAAAGCGTGGGGGCGATGTCGATCTGGCTCACGGTTTCCTCGCGGCGGCCGCGTTGCTTGAGGCCTTCCCATCCGCCCCAGAAGGCCAGATTGGTCCAGGTATGGCCCGGGTTCAGCTCGCCCACCGTCTCGGTATTGCGCATCTGCCAGGCCGTATAGTCGGAATGATCGCCCACCAGGATCACCAAAGTGCGCTTCCAATCGGGCCGCTCCTTGAGATGCTTGAACAAGCGCAGGATATGCTTTTCCGTGTAGCCGATGGCCTGATCATAGGCTTCATCCGCGTCCTTGGCAGGCGGGTATCCCGCGTCCGCGGGCACGTCGAAGGGCGGATGCATGGTGGTGGTCCATACCGCCGTCAGGAAGGGGCGATCGGCGGGCAGCGTGTCGATGATGGAGATCATCCGATCGATCAGATCGCCGTCGTGGGTGCGCGCGGGATCGTATTCGTACCGGTCGTACCATTTGCGCAGCCAGGGCGTGAAGTTGTCGAAGGAGGGATCGTACCCGAACAGGATCTCCGAGCGGTAGCCCAAAAGGCGCAGGCCTTCGGGGATGGATCGGCTGCGTACATGGATATAGTCGCTGATGAAGGTGCGCCGGAAATGCGGCCACAATCCCAGGTGGATGCCGATGCCGCCTTCCACGGAAGGGAAACCGTTGGAATGGGTCCAGGGGAAATACAGCCCCTCGGCGAGCGCGCTGTCCAGGTGCGGCGTATGCGAGGGCATGCTGGAGTCGGGAGCCAGGCCGGTTTTCCAACCGCGCAGGGTTTCCACGATGAGCAGAACGATGTTGGGCCGTTGTTCCAGGGGCAGGGCCTGGAATTGCTCCGGCGTGAGCGCGCCCAGGTTGTTGGAATCGAGGAGCGGATAAGGGGGGATGGAATCCGATTCCCGATCCGCCAGCCTTCCGGTGCGGGTCAAGGCGATCAGATCGGAATAGGCTTGCCGGGAGTGGACCGGGCGCTCGTTGTCGGAGATGATTTTCCAAATATCCGCCACCATGCCCCAAGGCGCGGGCCGGATGCGGCGCCAGCGCTTATCCGAATAGTGGAACCAGAACGGAAAGGTGAGCAAGGCGGCGGCCAGGGCCGCGAAGGCGGGCGAAGCGATCAGCAGGGGCCTTCGGGTGGCGTAGCTCTCGCGATTCCGCCATAGGCGCCAAGCCGGGTACAGGGGAGCCAGCATAAGAGCGAAGGCCAGCAGGAAATACGGCCAGTCGGAACGCATGACGCGGCCCCACATGAAGGCGTCGCGGAAACCGAAATAGGTGTAGAGGAAGGAGGCGTTGATATGCTCCCCCATCCAGCGCACCACCTCGTTGTCGATTTGGCCGAAGCCGATATAGAGCACGCCGCCTGCCAGGCATACGGCGCGCAGGCTGCCGGTGCGGATGCCGCACCGGGGGGAGGTCCGGCCTCGCCGGCCCACGGCGGCATCGAACCAGGCCAGCGCCAGGCACCAGGCCAGGATCAAGCCGAGCTCGAACAGGCAAGCGTTGGGGACGAAGCGGTCGGGATTGAGGACCACGGGCTCGCCGTAGGGATTGTTGCCCGTGAAATGCAGGATCAGGGAGAGAACGCGTATGGCGCCGAACCAGGCAAAGGCCCGCAGGTAGAATGTGTTCATGGGCGCGCGTGGCTTGGCATGGGCAGGGGCTCCAAAGATAAAAAACTAAATGTGAACTAAATTTTAGACGTGCACGCCGTCGCGGAAGGTATCCGCGCCAAACGGACGATTCGGCGGCCTCGGACCAGGGAATCCCCCATGACGCTCAAAGAAGCCCAAGCCCAGGTAGACACCTGGATCAAGACGGTGGGAGTCCGGTATTTCTCCGAACTCACCAATACCGCCATTCTCATGGAAGAAGTGGGCGAAGTGGCCCGCATCATGTCCCGGACCTACGGGGATCAGAGTTTCAAGAAATCCGATTTGGCCAAGGATCTGGGCGACGAGATGGCGGACGTGCTGTTCGTGCTCATCTGCCTGGCCAACCAGACCGGCATCGATCTCACCCAGGCGCTGGAGAAGAACCTGGAGAAGAAGACCATCCGCGACGCCAACCGCCATAAGAACAACCCCAAGCTGAGACCAAACTGATGTCCAGCCAATACGGTTCCCTGTTCCGCATTTCCACTTTCGGCGAAAGCCACGGCAAAGGCGTGGGCGTGGTGGTGGACGGATGCCCCGCCGGCCTGGGGATTTCCGAAGCGGAAATCCAGGCCGAATTGGATCGCCGCCGCCCGGGCCAAAGCAAGCTGACCACGCCCCGCAAGGAGCCGGACCAGGTGGAAATCCTGTCCGGCCTGTTCGAGGGCAGGACGACGGGCACGCCCATCGGCATGTTGGTACAGAATACCGATCAGCGCTCGCATGACTACGGGGACATGGTGGAATTGTACCGGCCCTCGCATGCGGATTTCACCTACGATCTCAAATACGGGTTCCGCGACTATCGCGGCGGGGGGCGCGCCTCCGCGCGCGAGACCATCGGCCGCGTGGCCGCCGGGGCCATCGCCCGCAAGATCCTGAAGGAAGCCTGCGGCACCGAGATATTGGCCTATGTCTCGCAGGTGGGGGACATAGACGCCGATATCGATCCTTTGACGGCCGACTTCCAAACCATCGAATCCAACCTGGTGCGCTGCGCCGATCCGGTGGCCGCGGAAAAGATGGCCTCCGCCATCGACGCCGCCCGCAAGGCGCAGGACTCCCTGGGGGGCGTGATCCAATTGGTGATCAAGCAAGCGCCCAAGGGCGTGGGCGAACCCGTGTTCCACCGCGCCGAAGCGGAACTGGCGCGGGCCTTCCTCTCGCTGCCTGCCACCAAGGGCTTCGAAGTCGGCAGCGGCTTCGCGGGCACGCGCCTGCGCGGCAGCGAACACAACGACGCCTTCATGAGCAAGGGCGGCTTCGCGTCCATCGGCACGGAAACCAACCGCTCCGGCGGCATCCAGGGCGGCATCACCAACGGCGAACCCATCCTGTGCCGCATCGCCTTCAAGCCCACGGCCACCATTTCCCTGCCCCAGAAAACCGTGGACAAGCAAGGCAATGAACGCATTCTGGCCGCCAAGGGTCGCCATGATCCCTGCGTGCTGCCGCGGGCGGTGGTGATAGTGGAAGCCATGGCGGCGCTGACCTTGGTGGACCTGTTCCTGGAGCAAAGGGCCAGGTTTGGATTGTTCAAGTAAGCCGGCAGGCCCTCGGGTTCGCGTAGGACGTTTTAAGTGAATCCGGCGAGCCCAGGGACCGGGTTTGGCTCGGAGGGCGCCCCACGCGTCAGGGATCGAGCGGGTGGCGCCATTTCAAACCCTTGAAGCGCGCGAAATCCCGATCGCAAGTGATCCAGGTGCATCCGGATTCAATGGCCAGTGCCGCCAAATATGCGTCCGGAATCAGATTTCCCTTCGCCTCCGCGGCGAGGCTTAGTTTCCGGAAAATATCCCAATGGCCATCCCCAGGTGAAATCCGGATGGAGTTGGGCTGCCCTTTCAAGGCGTCCGCGAAGGCACACGCCTCATTAAGGCTACTGGGCTTGGAAAAAATTCGCGGATGGGTCACAATCCGGATAAACGCCGAGAGCACCAGTTCCGAATATCCGAAGGTCGGCTCATCGGACAGATGTGATTCCAGCCAGGCGGAGAATTCCGCATGGCGATCAGCATCGCGCCTAAAGGCGTAGATCAGAACATTCGCATCCGGCAAGATCACGCGAACCCGTCCATGCGGTCCAAAAGCGATTTATTGCTATCCAAATCCACGCCGGGTAAAAGCCCCCCCTTGCCGGATTTCGGCAACCGGGGGCGACGGTTTTGCCCTGCATCAGGGGATTTGGCCTGCACCCACGCCGATAAGGCGTCCTCTACGACGGCAGTAAAGGTTTTCCTCTGTTCCAGCGCCTTGCGCTTTACCTGGCGGAGAAGCGCGTCGCTCAGGCGAATCGTTGTCCTCATACATCAAAATATATCAGTGGTGGCATCAATATGTCAAGATAAGCGCGACGCGGAATTTCACTTACGTTGATCCGTGAATCAGAGCAGGATGGAAGGATTGCAAGAAAGCTCCCCAAATGCTTTTATTCCACGCCCATGCGAACCCCCCCTCCCTCAGGGCCCACGGTCTCGGCCCAGGCCGCCCCCCTGGCCACGGCTCTTCCGCCCGCCTTGCTGACGGCCTTGCGCGAACTCTCCGCCCTCCCTTACGAGAACCTCTCCAAAATCGTGGCCCACAGCCTAGGGGGTAACCTGGAGAGTACCTTGGGCCTGGCCGCCGATTGGCTGGAGAAATCCCGGGACACCGGCGCGGGCGGCACCTGCTTCTCGCTTACCTGGTGGCTGCGGGAACGCTTGCGGGCCGCGGGCCTGGACGGCGCCTTGCTGATGGGCGACAAGGGCAAGGCGGCCAACATCCATTGCGCCCTGCGTTTCGACTGGCTGGGACGGAGTTATCTGCTCGACCCCGGCTACATGATTTTCGATCCCCTGCCGCTGCCCGAGGCGGGGCTTTCGGCGATGGCGTGGGTCTCCCCCAATGAGGTACGGGTGGAGGACATTCCCACCCAAGGCGTATGGCGCCTATGGAGCGGGCCGCGCGGGGCGTTGAAGCAACGCTTCGACTTCCGCCGCGCAGCGGTTTCGGAAGCGGAATTCCTGGCCCATTGGGAGGCATCGTACGCTTTGCCAATGATGGGTTATCCCGTGCTGAACCGGATCCGGGACGGAACCCAATATTACCTGCAGAAACGGGGCCTGTTGATCCGGACCGCCGAAGGCGGGCAAATGCGCAAGCTGGACAGGACGGAATTGCTGAGTACCTTGCAAGCTACCTTCGGTATCCCGGAGAGCCTCGCGAAAGAGGCCATCGGGGTGGTGCTTTCCCGCGACCCGGATTTTTTCCGGAAATGAAGGGCAAGCGTCCCGAAAGCAATTGGGACGCTTGCCCTTTTATCGGGGTCTTGGGGATTTCCCCCAAGACCGCAAAACGCGGCGATGCGGACCCGTGCGCTCCCGGCCTGCTCGCGGTAAATTTGGGCCATGGCCATATCCTTCCGCCAGGCTTTACACTATCAGCATATGGTACGCAATCGATTACCTACTACCTGTTCCATGGCTGCATTGATCGCGTTGTGCTGCATGCGCGCCATCGGCGCCGGACTGGCCGGTCAAGGCCCGGGCGGCTTTGGAAGCGGCCCGGGCGGTTTCGGAGGCGCCGGCCCCGGCGGTTTGAACGGCCCGGGAATGCCCCCCGCGCCCAAGGATTATTATAAGCCGTACCGTTACGTCCAGGACTGGACCGCCGATACCTTGTACGTGGGCCCTGCCTTCCAATATCTGGGAGGTCCCATACGGGTTACCTTGAAGTTCACGGAAACTAGCGTGCCGGGCAAGTTGTACCTCATCAATCCCGCCACGGGCCAAACCTACTTCCTCATGAGCAACACTTCGCCGCTGGGGACCATGGTGGATCTCACCGGTACGACCTCGCTGAAAATCGGCACCGAGGTGGTGTTCATGTATGTATCCAATTTCGACGGCGTTTCCAGGTATACGGGCGCCAGCCTGCCGGGAAGCAAGTACTACAATGTCCTGAATAGCGATCTCAATAATAATCCGGCTTTGCGTTTCGGCCATCGCTGGTCCGTGGCCGGGTACGGGACGAACAGGAAGATCATCGAATTCGGATTCGAAGACGGCCCGGAGACTTATTCCGACATGGATTTCAACGATATCGTGTTCCAGGTGGAGGGCTTGGGACTGATGATCTTCCAGAACAGCGCGCGTAAGCGGGACTACGTATGGTCCACGCCCCAGTGAAACGGCGCGGGCAAAAAGGGTTCACCCTGATTGAAATCGCCGTTGGCATCACCGTGCTTGCTTTGGCTTTTGTTTGCCTCACGGCCTATTCGATCGGGCAGCGCAAGGGCCTGCATAAATCCAGCCAGCTCGCGGATGCCACCCAGGCCGCGGCCACGGCCCTGGAAACCCTGAAGGGCCAATTGGCGGACTCGCTGTCTTTCAAGAAGCTCTATGACCAGGCCTCGGGCGGAGCCGTCAGCCAGAGCGACAAGAAAATCATCAATAAAGGCACCTTTGGGTTGGCGTATACCATCGCCAGGGCACCCTCGCCCCTATACGCCCTGAACATCCGCGTCAAAGTCACCTGGGACTCCAAGCATGCCTTCACTTTGGGAATGCTTTATCCCGGGGCTTCGAAGGTATTATGAAGAAACGCGAGGGCGGGGAGAATGCGCGCCCATCCCAGTCCGGTTTCAGCGCCATCGAACTCATCCTGGCCGGCTTCCTGGCGTTCACGTTGATAGCCATGGGCGGATACCTGTTCAATAAGCAGGTGCAAGGCTACGGGGATATCCGCGATCAGGCCAAAATCCAGGCAGGGGTGAAAAAGGCGCTGCAGGCCATGGTCCGGCAAATCTCCAGCGCGGGCGGGGCCCTTCCCGATCCCCTGGATCATTTTTCCGCGCAGTCCGGGCGGCTCCAATTCGCGTACCTGGATCTGGGGGGAAGCCTATGCGACCCGGATACCAAGGTCATCCTTTCCTTCTATACCCAGCCGGGAAAAAGCGAAGACGCCGTGATGCAGGATATCGATTGCGGCGCCGGCAAAATCCAATCCCGGAAACTGGCCGGTGTGCCCTCCGGCGGCTTGAACCTGTCTTTCCGATACCTGGACAAAAACGGGAACACGACCGTCCAGGCCAAGCAGATCAAGGCGGTGGAGCTGAATCTCAAGCTCCAGACCGGTAAAGCCAAAGCCGGGACGCGGATGCGGAAAACCCGCGAGCAGATAGTCAGGGTGCAATGCGTCAACCTCTGAAGCGGCCGCCGTCCCGGTCCCATGCCCGGGGCATGCCTACCGAAGCAGGGGGGCGCCAGAACGGATTGGCCTTGGCCTCGGTGCTTTCCATCGTCATGGTCCTGGCCCTTCTGGGCTCGGCGGTTTACCGCAATGTCAATACGGATATCACGCATTCGGGAAAGGATTCCAAGCGCGTGCGCGCCGAATACGCGGCGGAAAGCGCGGTGCAATGGGGGTTGGTGGAGCTGGGGCGCGCCCGCCCGGGCATGCTTCCGTTCACCCTGGCGACGCATGCCTACGACGGCGAAACCAAGATCAGCGAGGTGACCAAACGGTCCGCCGAAACCGGTCCTTGGCCGGTGCTGGCCTCGGATTTCACCGGCTTTTCCGGAGCGAAGATCGGAATGGACGCAGAGGGGTGGATGTACATGCATATTACCGCCTCGGACAAGACCATCAGCGGGGGGAAGGATGAGCTCCTGG
>JBDSWM010000207.1:0-13194 GCA_039926685.1 Fibrobacteria bacterium
CCTCAATTTCGAAGTCAAGGATAGCGAAGGCAATGTGGTGGCCCTGACCCGCAAGGTGACGGTCACGGCGGTCGCGGCCCCGGTGGTGAAAATAACCGATCCCGCCACGGCCATCACCGTGAATACCGCCACCTACACGGTAAAGTTCACGGTCAAGGATCCCACCAAGGCGGCGGATGAGGCCAAGGATTCCGTGGTCACTTTGGTCAGCGGAGCCAATACCATCAAGGTCAGCCGCAGCAATCCGGGAGGCGTGGGATCCGCGTCGGTGGTGATCACCTTGGACAATTCGGCTCCTGGAGCTCCAACCGTGACGCATCCAAGCTCGCCGAGCAATGTTCCGAAACCCACCTGGTCTTGGACAGGCACGGGACCCTTCGAATACCGATTGACGAATTCGGCCACCTCCACCGCAGTGGGCACCGCTATCGCAGCCTCTCCCTACAGTCCTCTCACCGCCCTGGCCGAGGCCACTTGGTATTTCCAGGTACGCGAGCGCGATGCCATTGGTAATTGGAGCGATTGGTCCATAGCACGTGGTGTAGTACTTGATTTGACCGGTCCGGCAGCGCCGACGGTAACCGGTCCGGTAACACCCACTCGCGTTACGTTGCCCACTTGGACTTGGTCGGGAACCGGACCTTTTGAGATTCGCTATGGAACCGTCAATCCACCCACCACCAATGTGACCCCGCTGACCACCGGGACCTTTACGCCCACGAAGGTCTTGACGGATGGCACCTGGTATTTCCAGGCACGCGAAAGTGATGCCCTTGGAAATTGGGGGCCATGGTCCGCTTCGTCTTCCGTCGTGATTAAAGCCTCTGCGCCCACTGCCCCTACCGTCACGCCCAACAAGGCGGTGACAAATGCGCCCTCCTGGAGCTGGATCAAAGGGAGTGGGGGGAATGGTACTTTTCGCTATCGCTGGAGCGGCAGTCCTACCTACCTGAACTCGAATTCAACCCTCCCAATGTCTTTTGCCCTGGACGTTGCCGCAAGCAAGGATGGAAGCTATACCCTTTGCGTCGCCGAACGCGATGTGGTCGATTGGGGCGCCGAAGGGTGCGCCACGGCCGTGACTTTCGATAAAACCAAGCCGGTATTAAGCAATATCAGCATACCTGATGGTTTTGTGACGAATGCCACATCCGTCACGGTCAAATATGATCTGGATGGTGCCACAGGCCAGACCTCCAGCTATGCCTGCTCACTTACGGATGGGGCCTCTACCGATTGTTCGAAGACCGTTTCGGATGCCGCAGGCAATTCCGGAGGAACGGGAACCCTTAAGGTTTGGTCAAGGCAGAAGGTGATCTTCGTGAAAGCCGGAGTCACCGGTGGAGATGGTTCCAGTTGGGATAAGGCTTATAGCGATATTCAGGTTGGCGTCGCGGCAATCCCTTCGGATGGTAAGCCTTGGGAAGTATGGGTTTCTGCTGCTGCGAATGCATACCAAAGTTTTCGGTTTGACAGAAGCAACGTTTCGATACTCGGCGGCTTTTCCGCAACCGGTCGTCCCAATGTCAACACGGATCGGAGCCCAAGTACCAACCTCTCGAAAATTCAAAATTTTTACATAGGGACCTCGGATCCCATACCGAGCTCGAATATTACAATCGATGGGTTTCATGTTGTAGATTCAAAATCCGCATCCGTAGGCCCTGATGTGACAATATTTGCCGTGAAGAATGCCTCAATACGAAACCTTTGGATGGAAAATCTTACAGAAGGTGGTAATTATGGGTTGATAACGATTTGGGGTGGCTCCGTTTCCCTTGAAAGTGTTTTTCTTCGGGGCAATCACTCTGCTGCGCATAGCGCCATTTATGTTTATGGGGAGTCCCCTCAGGTCTCAATTAATAAATCGGAAATATCAGGGAACACCTCAGATAATGCGTCTGCGGCAGATCAAGCAACGGCTGGAATATTTATCGACCAAACTGATGGCGGAAAAATCACTATCCGGAATTCAACCGTGAGCGACAATAAAATTGTGGATAATAATCCCTTGAATGGCTTAGCGAATGGCGGAACCATTGATATCAGTAATTCAAATGTTAAAGGTGGACGGGTTACCTTTGGTCCCTACAACGAGATCGACACTCCCATCAATTGGGGCACTAATTGTGACCCTGCTGCGACGGGTTGCCCTACCCGCCCTTAACCGTCCCGTTCCATCCGCAAACCAAATAATGGCTGGGTAGGTCTCCTGAAGGTTCGACCTACCCAGCCTTGTCTCAGGACGTCAGGTTGAGTATGGGGTCAGACGGATATTAAGCGGCCCTTGAAGGCTTGCGGGGTCAGCTCGGCGAGCCGGTGGATAGTGTGGTCGGAGGTGAAGGCACCCTTAAGGGTAGTGTGAAGCTTTTTGAACCAGGGAAATCCAGGCCGTGGTGGAGAACGGCGTCGCTACGTTCCGAGGGTGAAGTGCAAGAAGACGGCTCCGTGGTAGGCGTCACATAATTTTCAGTCACCTGATTTTTTACCCTCTTCTCCTTACGGAGTACCGACTCGGCCGCGGCTAATTATTTTGCATTCGATGATGCAAGCGATTAGGAGACGATGAATTGATTAAAGGCGAAATCATAGGACGCGATATGGCTACCCCACATCTCGCCGTCCACCCCCTCTCCCGCATCGCCTCCGGATTAGGGCTCGCACTCGCGATTTCGATGGGCCAGGCAGAGGCACAAGCCCCAACCCAGTTGACTCAGCTGATCCCGTCCATCCGCAATTTCGAATGGGTGGATCCCATGGACAGGACCGATTCCTCCACCATCGAGGCGCGCATCGCGGCGCTGCCCAAACTCCTGTCCGGAACCGGCCTGTACCGCAACATAGGGGACAAGTCCGCCCGGGCGATTTCCGACACCTCGGTGGTGCCCTACCAGATCAACTCCGCCCTATGGAGCGACGGCGCCCATAAGGAACGCTATATCTCCTTGCTTCCCGGCTCCCAGGTCGTCCCCACCGACACGTCCCAATTCACCTTCCCCGATGGCGCCATGTTCATCAAGAATTTCCTCATCGACACCGTGTACGGCGATAGCACCGGCGACAGCCGCATCTTCGTCGAGACCCGCTTCCTGGTCTACCGGTCCGGCGCGACCGGGAAGAGATGGTCGGGAATCAGCTACCGTTGGCGGCGCGACCAGAGTGACGCCGAACTTGTGCATCCCGACTCCGGCCTGGATTTTGCACATAATGTGCGCCACAATGGACGCTTGGTAGGCAAGCGCTGGCGTTACCCCTCGGGCAGGAATTGCAACAATTGCCATCGCGGAAACGAAACCGACCTGCGAGGCACTTTGGGTTTCATCACCCCCCAGCTCAACCGCGTCGTCGACGGCACCAATCAGCTGCAAAGCCTGTTCGCGCGCGGAATCCTTTCCGCCAATCCCGTCGCCGGCAAGCCGGACGCCCATCGCTGGTACGCATTGGCCGAGGACTCGATCCCGCTCGAAAAGCGCGTGCGTTCCTATTTCGCCTCCAATTGCTCCCATTGCCATAATGTCCAGGTGCCTTTGGGCCTCCCGGATCACGACTTCGATTATTTCGATCCGTCCAAAAGAATCAACTTTCAATTAGACTCCGCTGTGGGTCACGATCCCACGGGCGGGTGGGTGAATGCGCCCAGCAAATCGGGAAATGGTTTTGATTTCCTGCTTCTGCCCGGATACCCGGACAGTTCGGCCATCATGAATAAGATGAGATCCAGGTTGGACGCCCATCTCAATCCGGATAAAGGAAATTTTGGGCAAATGCCCCCCTTAGCCACTTCCCAGCCCGATTCCGCTGCCGTGAAACTCATCGAGCAATGGATTTGCTCCCTGAAGCCCGGCACCTCCTGCGGCACTATCCCCTGGGCGCCCGACGAAACCTTCTGGGCCGATCCCGTCTCCGTGGCCCTACGCCCCCATGGAAATCCCCATAACCCTGACTTCCAACCCTGCATGCGCGAAGGCAGGCTTTCAATCCCGGCCCATTTCGCGACTTTCGGGGTGGAGCTGAGGGATTACCAGGGCCGTAAGATACCCATGGCGCAAGTTGGCAAAGGCGAATACCGACTTCCTCGGACGCTGACCCCGGGAATCTATTTCCTGGTAGCGGGAGAACATCGGGTCCCGCTGAACTACATCCCTTGAAATCGGCCTGAAAAGCCCGGGAACGGTTCCGGTTCTTTTCGGCGTAGGGATGCCAAGCGGATAAGGAAAATCCAGCTTATATTCCTTACTTCCTTGGTGGGGGGATTCCCGGGCAAATAAAAATGCGCCCAGGAATAATGAACATTTCAGGAGGGATTCATGGCCGACCGGATGAAAATGGGGATTTTTGTGCTTTCGCTTTTGGGGACGGGTTTCGCGCAACCCATATTGAAAACCGGTGAGTGCCCCACCTTACCCCGAATCATGTCGACTGGGGATAATTGGAGTCAATTCCCCATCAAGCCGAGCGGCGTCACTGCCGGAAGCATCCAGGATTCGTTGCCCCCAGCAAAATCCATCAATTGCGTGCAGGTGCCCGCGGGAACCCGCGCCGAAATCGTGGCCTCGGAACTGACCCCGAGCAGCCCGCCAGGCCTCGCCTCTTTGGGCTATCTGATGTACTTCACTTTCGATGACCGCGGCCGGGTTTGGGCTTTGGACGTGCGGGATTATCCCAACGATATCGTCGCTGAGCGGATAGCAGGCGGGAAATCGCGCATCGTTATCCTGGAAGATGCCAATGGCGATGGCGCCATGGACAATTTCAAGGTGTTCTACTCAGGCTTGAACATCGCCACCAGTTTGGAGTGGGTCCCGGGCGGAGTCGTGCTGACCGCCACCCCGAATATCGTTTTCATTCCCAGCACCGGCGACGTGGCGGGAACGCCGAAAATACTGTGGAAGGGCGGTTCCACCGGTAACTACGATACCCATGGCCAAACCAATAGCCTGTTTTACGGTTTGGATAATTGGTTTTACGGCCATACCGGCGGTATGCCTTGCAACACTTCCGGGGGAGAGGGAGGCGCAGGCAATGGGGTGAATTGCGGCAACGGTAATTCATGGCGTTTCAAGTCTACCTTCCTCGGTTCCAAAACCAACGCTTTCGAGACCTGGACCCACGGACCGGCCAATGCCCATGGAATCGGCCAAATGGAAAATGGCGAGGTTTTCCAATCCGGCGCCACCGGTTCGATTTACTCCAGCCATTCGATCCGGGGCGGAGTCGACGCCATCCCGCTGGTTGACAAGGATTCTCCCATGTCGCCCCTCACGAACGACTTTTATTTGTGGGAAAAGTCGAATACCGCGGTTTCCGGGCATGACTTCTATACCGCCCGTTTGCTGCCCGCGATATTCAATACGCGCCTGTACGTTTGCGAGGGCGCCACGCGGCTTTGCCATCAGGACAACATCGCCGTCAATAAGAACGGCGAGAATTCCGGCAGCACCTGGACCGTCAGCCGCATGACCGGAACCGGCTCCAACGTATTCGCGTCCACGGATTCCTGGGTGGCTCCGCTTAAGGTCAGAACCGGTCCCGATGCCGGGCTTTGGGTCGTAGACTGGAACAATTATCTGTTTCTCCATAACCCCGCTAACCCTGTAGGGGCTGGCAATGCTTGGAACAATGCTTTGCGGGTAAAACACAGCACCCGCCTGTACCGCATCGTTCCCAGCGATGGATCAACCCATCCCGTGCTTAACCTGAGCGCGGCCACGGATGACCAGTTGGTGGCGGCCCTGTCGAACACCAACTTCATCTGGCGCCTGCAAGCGCAGAAAATCCTCGCCCGGAAAGCAACTCCTTCGGCAGCGCTGTTGACTTCGCTGGAAAACATCCTGAAAACCAGCCGCAGTATGAATGAGCTTGGGAACGACCCCGCCGTCACCCATGCCGTGTGGGCGCTGGAAGGAATGGGTCAATTCGAATCCGATGCGGCACGTTGGAATCCCCTTCTGAAAGACTTGCTTTTGCATCCCGCCTGGATGACCCGCCAAAACGTCTTGAAAGCCATGCCCCGCACCATGGCCACGTCCCAAGCCATCAGCGATCAATGCTCGGTCAACGATGACCAGGGGCATGTACGTTATCAGGCCTTGCTGGCTTTGGCGGCATCCCCCAATGCGCCGAATGAGAAGGCGATTTGGACTACGTTCCAAAATGTCGATGCAACGGTTAACACGTCCAATGGCGCTGCCAAGCCCGCCGCCGCGGCGGTTACCGCCGCCGGCATTACTACGGCTGCCGACCGTCCCTGCAAGCCCTTGGTTGGGCCCGTCAACATCGCCACTCCCGGCAACAATTCGATCCAACCCCGCGACGACATCCGCTTCAATGCCACCGTCAACGGATTCAATCTGATGGCAAAGCGCCAGTTGGAATCGGGAGAGCTCGTGGTATACGACTTGCGGGGCCAGGTGGCCTTCCGGTCGACCTATAATAACTCCAGCGCGCAATGGTCCGCTCCTTCCGCCAGCGGCCTGAAAAGCGCGGTGTATTTCTATAACTACCGCAAGAATAACGGCGAAGCGTTCAACGGTAAAATCAGCGTCACCGGAATGGATTTCTAAGCCCGGATTCAGCACATGATAAAGCGCCGGTTCGAAAGAGCCGGCTCTTTTTTTATGGGGCCATTTTATCGAGTTGAGATGGGGAAACAGGACTGGCCTGCCCTTTAGAAAGGGCAAGTCGTCCCAGGTTGGCGCGGGCGCCCTGAACTAAAAGGGGAGATCGTCTTCTGCTTGGGGCGGCGTACCGCCCCTCAACTAAAACGGCAAATCGTCTTCCGCCTGGGGCGGCAGTGACGAGGGCGCTCCGTAATTGCCCCCGCCTTGGCCGAAGCCGGAGGCGCCGCCGGCAGCGCGGCCCGGGTTCATGGCCGGCTGTTCGCGTTGTTGGGAGAAGTTGTCTCCGCCTTCGCGCGGGGCGCCGCCGCCTCCGCCGTTGCCCGGGCGTCCGAGCATGACCATGTTGTCGGCCACGATTTCCGTGGTGTAGCGCTTCTGCCCGTTCTGATCATCCCAGGAACGCGTTTGCAGGCGCCCTTCGATGTACACCTGCGAGCCCTTGCGCAGGTATTTCTCCGCGACCTCGGCCAGGCCGCGCCACATCACGATGTTATGCCATTCGGTTTTATCCACCTTGTTGCCGTCCTTGCCGGTGTAGCTCTCGGTGGTGGCGATGGAAAAGTTGGCGACCTTGGCGCCGGAAGGGATGGCCCGGACTTCCGGATCCTTCCCTAAGTTTCCGATCAGGGTGGCTTTGTTCAATGATCCCATGGTGTCCTCATTTCTCCCGGGAGGGTTAGTCCCGGGGCGCTATAGGTTAAGTTGCATTTTACCGGCCCGCCCGGTGCCGCGATTTACTTTATTTATGCACTCGTCATGCATGGGAAAGCACCCGTCGCACCGGATTGGGCAGAATGAAAAATAGCATAAAACCGGTATCCATTCCCCTCGATCGCCTGGCTAATCTTTGGCCGCAAGCGCTGAAAAAAGCGCGCATTGGGGCCGTCTTGCATCCGGCCTCGGTTTCCGCCTCTTTAATCCATGCCAGCGACGTGCTGAAGGCGCATGACGGCGATCTTTTCCAGCTTAAGGCCCTGTTCGGTCCGCAGCATGGTTACCTGGGCCAGACGCAGGACAACATGATCGAATGGCAGGGATTCAAGCATCCGCAATGGGGCATCCCCGTATACAGCCTTTACGGCGAGCATCGCGAACCCACTCCGGAAATGCTGGCCGGGCTGGATGCCATCCTGGTGGATATGCAGGACGTGGGCGCCCGCTATTACACCTTCATCTGGACCCTTTACCTGTGCATGAAGGCGGCGGAAAAGGCCGGCATCCAAGTGGTGGTGTTGGAACGGCCCAACCCCATCGATGGCGTGACGGTGGAGGGGCCCATCCTGGACCCGGAGTACCGATCTTTCGTGGGCTTGCATCCCATCCCCGCGCGCCATGGCAAGACCATCGGCCAATTGGCGCGGCAATTCCAGCGGGAAGCCTTCCCGAAATGCGGCCTGACCGTGCTGGAAATGGAGGGCTGGGAGCCGGAGATGTATTTCGAGGAGACGGGTTTGCCTTGGGTCATCCCTTCGCCCAACATGCCCACCGTGGACACGGCCGTGGTCTATCCTGGCATGTGCCTGCTGGAAGCCACCAATATGTCCGAAGGGCGCGGCACCACCAAGCCTTTCGAGCTGTTCGGCGCCGAATACATCACGGACGCGCGCGACTTCACCGCCAAGCTCAACAAGCTGGGCCTTCCCGGGGTGTTCTTCCGCGAGGCGTATTTCCAGCCCACCTTCCATAAGTTCCAGGGCAAGCTATGCGGAGGCGCCCAATTCCACGTCACCGATCGCAAGAGCTTCCTGCCCTTTCGCAGCGCGGTGGAAATGATCAAGGTAGTGCGCCGCGATTACCCCGGGTTCCAATGGAAACCGCCTCCCTACGAATACGAGCACAAGAAGCTCCCCATCGAGATCCTCATCGGCGGCCCAGTAGGGGGCGTCTTCCCGTGAACCTGACGTAACATGCCCGGTACCCTATCCGCTTTTTTCCTGTGCGCCGGCTACGGCAGGCGCCTGAGCCCGCTCACCGACCGCATCCCCAAGCCGGCCATCACCTTCCAGGGCCGGAGCGCCTTGGAAATCAATTTCCGCCGCGTGCAGCCCTTGTTCCCCAACCGCATCCTGTGCAACACGCACCATCTCTACGAGGAGATGGAGAAGCCCGCCCGGCGCCTGGGCATGCATACCCTGTATGAACCGGCGATCCTGGGCACGGGCGGCTGCCTGGACAATGCCCGGCATATCCTGGAAACCACCGATCGCTTCCTGGTGCATAACGGCGATCTCATCCATACCATCGATGTCAAGGATCTGCTGGCGCGCCATCGGGCCTCCGGGCACATCGCCACCCTGGCGGCGATTTTCCGGCCGCAGCATAATACCTTGAGCGTGCACGTGGACGGCCGCCTGTTGGGGGTGCACGGCTTCGAGGACTATACCGCGGCTTCCGGGGAGATAGCGCGGCTCACTTTCGCGGGCATCGCCGTATACGAGAAGGCGTTCCTGGATTTCGCGCGGCCGGGTTGCGAGGACATCAAGCCCTATTGGAGCGCGGCCCTGCGCGCCGGGCATACCATCGGCGTGGCCAACTACAGCCAGAGCGCGGCCTGGTTCGATTTCGGGACGCCGCAGGGCCTATGGGAAGCCGCCAAGTTCCAGATGGAACAGACCGGCAATTACAGCTACGATTATGCCCCCGAGATGAGCGAATCCCGGCCCTTCGTCGCCAACGAGGCGCATGTGGAGGGATTGCCCGAGGCGCTGCGGGATGTGCTCATCTACGAGGAATCGGTGACTTCGATTTCCCATCATACCGTGAACCAGATCATAGGGCGGGATTTCAGGTGGGAGATCCGGCCTTAAAGTATTCGCGATATCGGGGCCATCGTACCGGCTAATCCGCATCTATAGTTAATTTGGAGTCGCTCTGACCGAGAGTAGCGTGCGCGGATTGGTCCGGGCGCGCTGGTTTTTTACCTGGCCTGCCAGGTGGCCTCGAAAAAGCCTTTATGTACTATCCCTGGAAATGAATGGGGAGGGAAGCCGTTCCGGGCATCGCATGCGCGGAACGACCGGGAGCCCAGGCCTAGGGCGTGTAGTAGCTTATCTGGTTCTGATCATTGCCGGACCACAGGCGACCGCCGCCATCGACCTGGATATTGACTGCTCCGCCAGGGATATCTGTCCAGCCCGTTCCGTTCCATTTTTTCATGGCTTTGCCACCGGTCGCGGGGCTACTGGTGATCACAAAGGCCTTTCCTCCGCCCACAGCGATGTCCTTGGCATCGGCAAACGGTTTGAGATCCCACGATGCGGTTGGATTACCGCCGGGCAGGCGGAATACGTAACCCTGGTCGTTAACGCCCCAAAGATCCTTGTTGTTGTCTACATCGATTTCTTTCATGCCTCCCGCCACTGGGATCCAACTGTCGGAGCCAAGACCCGTGCCTTTCCATTTGTATAGCTTGTTCCCGCCGGCGACGGTTTCGTTAGTCAGAATCCACACATCATCATTCCCGGCGGCGACGCGCAAAGCAAGGGTGGTAGTGGGGATGGTGAGTTCTTTCCAAGGAGTAGTAACCGAATAGGGATAATCATTCCAGAACACGCTGCCATTCTCGTTGACGCCAAAGAGCTGGTTACTCCCTCTGATGTCGAGATCGACTAAGCCGCCGGGGAACACGATGGAGGAAGTGGTGCTGGAGAAGCGACGGATGGCCCATCCGCCTTGCGGCTTGGGCGAATAGGTTTTGTCGAGAGCCCATCCCCAGAACGGATTGGAGCCGGTGTTGGCGAAGGCCGGAAGGAATCCCGGGGAAAACGCCACGGTCCAGTTGTTGGACGCGACCACGGCGGCCGTGGTCAACTCATTTTTCGCGGGTTTGCTTTCGCTCCCATCATTTATACAACCGACGAGGAAGACTGCGCCTGTGATCAGGGCGGCAGGAATAATTTTCTGGGTCTTTATCATGGAACACTCCTGGATAGAAAGCGCCGAAAGCTGAATTGCTTATGGCGCGGGGCTTCTCTCCAATGCAAAAACGCATCCAGTCCGGATCGCGGTTCGTATCGAAATTTCGCCAGGTCGGGTGTCGAAGCCGGGATTGCAGTCCCGAAGGCGGGACGCGAATAGGTTGAGATGAATCCCATTTTTCCGAAGCGGCCGTAATCACTCCAGAATTCCGGCTTATCCTTCGTAATTGGGGTGCCGGCGTTATTGGTGAAGCAACCGGTAAACGGAGCGGCTCCTGTAAATGGACCGGTGGCGAAATAAAATGACAACATCAACTCTTTCAACCAGACCAACATTGAACAATGCTCAAACACCCGCAAAATTTACGAGTTACCTATTGGGAGGGTCGAGGCTGAGGATGGCGGCTACCGACGGAAAAGGGAGTTCGTTTTACCTATGCCCGTTTTCATTTGCTCTTTCCCATGTGGTTCCCACACCTGTGGGAACCACAGCCGAATGCAAGACATGAGCCAATGGAACTATGGGTTTCTACCCCTCATGAGAGGCGGGATCATGATGTGCGGTCTCGAATCAGGGACTGCGTTCCCGGAGGAGGGATCTCGAGAGGGATTCCCGCGCGCCCAGAGCATCGAGACCCTTTGCCGCATCTCAGGGCACGTATCTCAGAATATCATGCACCTCGTTCGCTCCCCAAAGCCTTCCCCCGGCATCCACCTGGATATCCATCAGTCCTCCGTCGATGTCCACGAAGGCGGCACCGTTCCATTTCTTAAGGGCGTACCCGCCGTAAACGCGCTTGGTCGTCATGATATAAATGTTCCCCGCCCCGGCCGCTATGTTCACTTCGTTAACCGATGAAGACTTTCTCTGCCACTTGCCGTTGGGATTGCCGAGCGGAAGGCAGAAGGCCTCCCCCAAAACGTTCACGCCCCACAGATCGCCGTTGTTGTCCACATCGATTTCGATTAAGCCGGCGGAGATTAGTTGCCAGCTGCTTGCCTCGGTTCCCGAACCGGAATACTTGTAGAGTGTGTATCCGCCGTAGACCGTTGTAGTGGATAGGATATAGGCGGCACCGTTCGCTCCAGTGGCGATGCGGCGGGCCGGGGCCGGGGTTTTCAATTGGACCCAGGTGCCGCCGTCGGCGTTGATAGGAGAGCTATTCTTGAACACCCCCCCGATATCGTTGACGCCCCAGATTTCATTGTTCCCCACGATATCCAAGTCGGTCAAGCCACCGGGAACTATGGTAGAGGTCCCTCCGGAAAAGCGGCGAAGGGCATGGCCTCCTTCGGGTTTGGGAGTATACGCCGCGTCCAAGGCCCATCCGCTATTGGATGGGCTGATGCCGGTAAAGGCCACGATGTCCCCGGGATTTCCGCCCAGTACCCAGGTGGCGGCAATCTTGATCGAGGCGGGCGTCGCGGACGCGGAGCCTTCCTGGGCAGGCGCGTCCGTCGCCGTACCGGGGTCGAAGCAACCGGAAAAGAGAGACGCCCCCGCGACCAGGATGGCAGGGAAAAAGTATTTGGATTTGTGCATGAAGTCTCCTGTTGAGTGGGTTCGGCATCATGTGCCGGTATCTGATAAGGCAATTCTTATGCCAGATTGCTTTTCATTGTTTCACGTGGATTGGAATCTTCGAATCTCGGGGCCGGGTTCATATCCCGGGCTCGGGACGGGAAGCGATTTTCGCGGATCTCTCACTACTCTTCCCGAGCCGTGAGCCGAGGATAACGATTCGGATAAATTCTAAATTATACGCACGTTATTCCTATTGCAGAAATACTAGAAGCGCTTTGTTCCTATCGTTCTGGAACGGATTTCCATATGCAAACTCAGGAGTGTTTTAGGCAAAGTTGATGCCAAACCGAAATCCCAATTCCAGAAATGATGTGCAGAAAAAGTGTATCCCAGTCCCGGAAAGGAAGAATGCCGTCTCGTTTACGGTATCGAAATCACGGGAAATGCGCTTTGCCTCAACTTTGCATGGGAGCGTTATAACAGGCTTTCAGGATGGAATTGCTAAATTATTTACACTCTAGCTTATTTCACCGGGTTTACGAAACAAGCTCTCTTTTCACAGTTATTCTGGCACGGAATTCCTTATGCAAACGCCCGGGCGCTATACCATCCTTGAAGAGATAGCCTCCGGAGGGACAGCCACTGTGTATTTGGCGGAAGACACCGTTTTGCGACGGAAAGTCGCGCTCAAGAAGCTTCACCCGCACTTGCACAGTCATCCGTTAACGGTAAGGCGGTTCGAAAAAGAGGCCGTTGCCGTTGCCTCCCTCTCGCATGGAAATATCATCAAAGTCTATGACTATGGAAGCGAAGAGAAAACGCTTTTTCTGGCCATGGAATATGTGGACGGCGTTTCCCTGGACGGCTTGCTCCAATCCATCCCCAATGGAATGCCGAGCCTGACCGCCTTATCCGTGTTCCACCAGTTGCTGGAGGGACTCAACGCTGCGCACGCTAACGGGATCTACCATCGCGACATCAAGCCTTCCAACATCCTGGTCGATCGCAAGGGATGCGTCCGCATAGCTGATTTCGGAATCGCTTTCTTGTCCAAAGAAACTTCCATCACAAAAACGGGCTCGTATCTCGGCACCCCGGGATATTCCGCGCCTGAACAGGCCCAAGGCCTGGC
>JBDSWM010000208.1:0-8017 GCA_039926685.1 Fibrobacteria bacterium
CCTCAATTTCGAAGTCAAGGATAGCGAAGGCAATGTGGTGGCCCTGACCCGCAAGGTGACGGTCACGGCGGTCGCGGCCCCGGTGGTGAAAATAACCGATCCCGCCACGGCCATCACCGTGAATACCACCACCTATACGGTAAAGTTCACGGTCAAGGATCCCACCAAGGCGGATGAAGCCAAGGATTCCGTCGTCACCCTGGTTAGCGGCCCCAATACCATCAAGGTCAGCCGCAGCAATCCGGGAGGCGTGGGATCCGCGTCGGTGGTCATCACATTGGACAATACCGCGCCCGGAACGCCGACCTTCGTAGCCCAACCCGCAATCATCACCGACAATACCCCTACTTGGACCTGGACCGTAGTTACGGGCGCCGCGAAATATCAAGTCCGCCTGGACGATGCCGATTTCACCAAACCAACCGGTACCACGGATGTAACGCTATTGACCTACACCGCGGGTGTATTGGCAGATGGGCCGCATACACTTTATCTGCGTTCCCTGGATAACCTGGGAAATGCCTCAACCGCCACATCCCAACAAGTGACCATTAAGACTTCCTTGCCAGCCACACCTGTTCTGGTCAGCTCCCCCGCCGCGACTTCATCAGTCCGGACTCCGGAATGGAAATGGAAATCAGGCGACGCCGCGAAGGGTAACGGGACTTACGAGGTATTGCTGAATGACGTTGCCCAGCCGAATGCAACCGCAGCCAGCTTCAAAGCTGCGACTGCCCAACCGGACGGCAAATACATCTTGAAAGTCAAGGAGCTAGATGCTCTGGGGCAGGAATCCGCGGCTTACTTGACTTTCGCGCAAATCACCATCGATGGGACCAAGCCGGTAATTGCCGCTTCCTATGCCGACGGCTCAGTAACTACTCTGGCGACCACGACTAAAGTTACTGTAACGGGCTCCATTTTGGATGGCTTAGCAGGTAGTGGAATACAGACTGCCACCTATGCATTATCGGGAAAGACAACCAAAGCCGCCACGGCGATCACTAATCCTGGGGATTTCAACCTGGCCGCCTTGGTTTTGGGAAGCGGAGGGGTTACTACTATGACGCTAACAGCGACAGACATGGCGAACAACACGCAAACCTATACCATGGGCTTTAATGTTACCTTGAAGCCGCCTGCTGTGAAAATAACATCTCCAAAGGACGGCTATGTCACTAGTTCGATTGGATCGATCACGGTTAACTATACCGTGGATGGTGCAGCGGCAACGCCAGTGACCTGCACCATTGAGGAGCCGACCTCGACGACTACGTCCATTTCAAAAGCGTGCGCCGTGAGCGCGAGTAATGAAGCAGGTACCGGATCGGATACCCGGACTTATTTCAGAGTGAATAGAAATGTCGTTTTCTTCAAACCAACAGGAAAAGCTGGTACCTGTTCGGACTGGGAAAACGCATGCGCCTTTGTCGGTATTCTGGACGGCTACAATGGCAAAACCATGTGGCTGGCCGCCGGTGACTATAACTTGGGCACTGAAATGCTTTCGATCGTCAATGTGAAAATCTATGGTGGATTAGCTGATGGCGCCACTGAAACCAAGGTAAGTGGAACACCATACTCTCACTTATTCGGAGTCACAACTAATGGTATGGGAAACAGTGGAATCTGGATGCATGGCCCCACCTTAGAGGTAAACCATTTGTCTTTTTCCGGTACTTTTTCCTCAGCCGCCCTTCAGACGCCAGGAGGTGATGAGGCAATCGCTTACTTCAATGATTGTAAATTCTATGAGCTGGTTGCTGTTACCTCCCATTACGGTCTAGCTATTTACGCGATCAATACAATCTATTTCAATAGGTGCAATTTCGATAACACCGGTGGTACAAACTCAATGATCCAATTTTGGGGCCAGGATGGTAAATATTTATCCTGCACTAGCTGCAGCTTTAAAACTTCCGCCATTGGCGGCTCCACAGAACCCGGAGGGTTATACTACGACATAGAAAACACTGCGATCGATCCACCTGATCCCGAGACATTGCGGTTTTATTCGCCGGTTGGAACTGCGCCATTGATTAGAAATCCCGAACAATCATGCGGACTTTCGGGAAGACCAGTATGCAGTCCCTAAAAAACTGATGGGGGAACTACCCTCTGACTCCGGACGCCCTCAGATAGTAGAGGGTCGGCCCTAAAAAAGTGGTTTGAGCCAATGAATTTACAATCCCCATTGGCAGCTTTCCGAAAAAGTTCGATCAGATATAAATTTTAGCCGGATAATCTGAGAGATGAGTGGGTGGGGTCTCAGGTGTCCCTGACACATACCGAGGGGCCTGTGATGACAATCAACCGGACCCTCCACTACCACATTATCACGAGACTCGAACAGTAGGAATAGTTAGATTTTCCATTCTTATTGCTGAGGCATCCGCGCAATGAATAAAAATTTCTTCCAATTTACAGGAAGCGAACTTCTGAAAAAGCCGGGCGATCCTTATACTTGTTCAAGGTCGGAGGCCCCTGGACTTTTTATAAGCGGCGACGGCGGGCTGGGAAGTGCCGCGAGGCAGACCAGGGAGGATAGGCAATTAGCCAATCTTGAACCCATGGAAATCCCTCAGGAGCCGGCGCCAATCGAAGAAAAGCCGAAGGAACCGGTAGTGGTCCTCTCCGAAGGTGCATGGAACCTTTCTGAAACCTGTTTCCAAGAAGAGGCTGATGTTTCAGTGAAGGTGAGCTTGCCGCCGGGCAAGGAGCACTTGACCCGAATAGAGGCCGAACTCTATGCAAAGCGTACTACCGGTCCGGAATTGATATCCCGTGCCGAGGGCCATGCCCAAAGCGATGGAACCGCCGTTATTACCCTGCCCGTGTACAAGCCGAAAGCACATGAAGGGGAACCCGTCGATTATTTCCTGATATTCAAGCATAAGTTGGCCAAGCTGCTTCAACCCGAAAGCCTGCTGCGGAAAATCTCCGAAACCGCCTTGAAGTCGACCGATCATCAATTGGTCCCCGGCATCTCTTTCGCCAAGGATACTAGCTTCATCCGACCGAGGTCCGCAGCGGGTTTAAAGCCATTGGAATCCCACTTCAAGGATTGGGAACGTAAGTTCCCCAAAGGCAAGATCATAATCTTTGGGCACGCCAATCCGGATGAGGAGGATTCAAAAGCCCTGAGCGAAAGAAGAGCGGAAAGCGCTTTTGCCTTCATTAATAACAATGCCGATACCTGGGACAGATTTTACCAATTGGAGAAATGGGGACTGATAGCTTTGCAGCAAATCCTGCTTGACCTGGGCCACTACCATGGTAAAGCCGATAATCAGGACGGACCGGTCACACGGGCCGCATTCAAGGCGATTCAGAAAAAAACTGGTCTTCCTGAGTCCGGCAAAGAAGATACTGCCACCAGGAAGGCGATTTTCATGGCATACATGAAAGGAAAATACGATATCAAACTGGATGCCAGCCGATTTCGTACGGTTGCTGGCCATTCCTGGATGGGATGTTCCAATTTCAACCGTGCGAAGGAAGGAGAAGCTCCTTCACCTGAAAATCGTCGCGTTGTATTTGTGTTGATCAATGAGAGCAAGTTTTTCCCTGTAAACTTTCCCTGTCAGGACGGGGACCAAACCGCCTGTCAGACCCAGTGCAAAAAGGTGGGAAAAAGAAATGTGGTTGGGAACAAATGCCTATTCTATGACGGGCTTCTTAAAGAAAAAAAAGCCAGCGAAGCCAAACAAGACGAGGATGAACAGAAACTCCACGATGTCCCGTGGATGATCAAAGCGGAACAAGAGGCGAAAAAGTGGCGAGGGGAGACAGAAGGCATCATTTCCAAGTCAATCAACTACCACAAAGAAGTTGGAGTGGACCTCAGTGATCTGAACGGAAAATCCCACGCCTGGTGCTCGTCATTTGTCAAATACTGTTTGAAAGAGGCAGGTTTCCAAATCTCATCTCCACCAAGTCGTGCCCGTTCCTTTTTGGATGATCCGAATTTTGTGAAAATCGAAATGCCTGTTTTCGGAGCCATCGCAGTGATTGCTACCCACCATGTGTGTTTTGTCTATGCGGACGATAAAAAATCGGAAAAGTTGGTAGTACTAGGAGGGAATCAATCCGATCAGATAAATTTCATGGTATTTCACGAAAAGATTTCCTATTTCCTACCCAAAACGTTCGACGCATCAATGCATACAATTCCTGTTCTCGAGGAAAAGACTGCGGCACAACTGAATTCGGAATTTGGAATTCTTGCCCATGCAAAAATAGGGGACACTACAAGATGAACCGCGTTCGATCGACTCTTTGGGCTGTATTTGGGATCATACTTTCACTTCATCTCGTCGGCAATGCGACCGGCTCGAAGTTCAAATTAAACGACTCTGTTTCCATACCTGATCCGGTAAAAGCAAAATTTAAGGACCGGATCAAGGCCAATTTTTCCTTCGATGACAAAGTAGGACGGCATACATTGGTCCTGACAAAGGACTCTACAAGGTCGAAAGACGGATCCGAAAAAATAGAAATTCAAGCTGAGCAGTATCTATCCAAAGGGCCGACCTGGAATCTAGAATGGGCCATAAAAGATTATCAAGTATGCAATGGTTTGGATATCGCCGCTGACTTCTTCACTTCCTTAACATCAGTATCTGACCTGGACGAAAATGGAGTTGCCGAGTCTTCCGTCGCATATCATATTTCCTGCTCAGGGGATGTAGAGCCGGAGACCATAAAGGTGGTTATGCGTCAAGGAAAAGAGAAATTCGCAATACGAGGTGAATCTCTTGTGCAAATCAAAGGAATGCCCCCGGAAGGAGGTACTTTTGTTTTGGATAGGAAACTCGAGGCGAAACCGGTATTCAAGGAACATCTACTCGCCATTTGGAAAAAGGCTGCTGGCGTTTAAACGATGCCGGCTAAACACTCGCCAGGTATGGAATGCTTGCCGGAGCTTCGCCGATTAAAATACCACCAACCTGCGCGTCATGTTTCCTTCCCGCGCGGTAAGCTTTGCGAAATAAGTTCCTCCTTGAAGTTTCGGCATGCGCATTTCGCCGATTCCAGCGGGAACGGATTGCGAGTAGATCATATGTCCTTGCATGTCGAATAGTTCCAATTGGCGAATTTGCATGACGGGAAGGAAATTGGCCACCGCAGGACTGACCTTGAAGTGCGGATCCACAGCATACCCTTGTCCCACATTGACTACATTGCAGGCGGCTGCATCGTGGTGAACGTAATAGGCTTTGTAGTTAGGGCTGCCGACCGTCATACACCCTTCCAGATTCATGACATCGATGGCGCGGAACCTGTACGGGTGGGATTCCGCCTGTATGGTGATGTAGCCTCCGGTTATCCGTTCGTTATTAACCATAGGAATGGTGATGCCGCCGGCGCCTGAATTGGTAGCGCGGACGGGGCGGTAATATGTCAAGGTCGGGGTGCCCGTGGCCGAGGGTCCGTTATAGTGGCGGATGATGGAATCCCCCATTACCAGGACCGAGCCCCATTGCCAAACCTCGGCGCCGACGCGGGTATTGGTGCTGGCGGAAGTGCAATGGTTATCGTTGCGCGTACCGCCGGTGGGCGCGTCATAGAATGCCGTTCCGGGCGTGCAAAGGTTCATGGTGCTATTGTTGTCCGATTCTGTATTCCCGGAACCGAGCAATTGGGTTTCCATGCTCACAGGAAAATCCTGATCCAAACCCATTGAGGCGACCGATTGGGAATGAAGCATCAAACCGTTATTTTGCTTGGCCCAACCCGGGGCGCCGGTGGGTTGAGTGCCAAAATGCTGAAATTCCGCACGGATTAAGTAAAAGGAAAAGGGCCGAATTTTGTACCCGGCATGCCCGTATTGATTGCTGAAGCTGGTCCAACCGGAATAGTTGGCTTCCAGGTTTTTATCCACGACCCTGAAAGTATTGTTCAGGTTAACGTTCAAGGCGGAACCGGCGAACTTGATATCCCAATCCGCAAGATTGGTTCCGTTCCAAATGTGAGTCCATACCGTGTCGTTCTGGCCTTGCGCTTGTGAAACCAGCGGCAACGAAAGTGCGGCTAATATCGCAAAACGGACAACCAAGGTTTGGGCTTTTCGACTTTGAATCATTCTGTTCTCCGAATAAATTTCCCGAAATTCGTATTACCATTCCAGCCATGTGGAAAATTGGAGTTAAACCTTAGGCTCGCGAATACCTAGCCAAGTTAGCGGAAAAACAAAAATCCAGGGGGTTGAAATTCAAAAATCGCCGTGGCATTCCCGCCAATTCGCGTTTCTGACTCGTGAATCGCCCCCTCAGATTTTTTTCCATTTCGACTTGATTCGGACTTTTAAATGCCCATATTCTGGGGACCCGGGTCCTTGACCCGGCCAGAAACACCATTTTGGAGGATTCCCATGTTCAATAAGAAGCTCGTAGGATTGGTCATTGCTCAGTCATTCCTGGTCGGGTCGCTGTGGGCGGCCGCTGACAAAGCCTGCCTGAAAAGCGCCAGCGATGCCTATAAGACGGAAATCGCCGCCTGTAAGGACATGAAGGGCGCCGACAAGAAGGCTTGCAAGAAGACCGCCAAGGAAAACAAGGCGAAGGCAAAAGCCGCTTGCAGCGCCGCGCCGGCAACTCCCACGGAAGGTGCTCCCGCCGCCCAATAAATCGGATGCGGTTGACTCTTCTGGAAAATCCGGGGATTTCCCCGGATTTTTCTTTTTTAAAGGTTTATTTGGGGAAGTATCGCTACAGTTAGTTTGGTTTTAGCGGTAAGTTCCTTTCGGGAACCTTGCAAAACCGTGAACTTCTGCGAGCTAGGGGCCCACCAAGCTTGGGGGGTGGGGACATTTTGTCGGGGGGATTTCAATGCTCATCATGCGCGCTTTCGTTGTCCTGTTCTTATTTTCCGCCGGCATCTTTGCGCAGACGCCGTCGCCGCTAGCCGGTAAAATCGTCCATCTTTACAACCCTTTCGCGCCGGATACCGCGGTCATCGATTTGAGCGGAACCGGGTACCGTATGGTAGCGGAAGCGGACAATTGGGTCAAGTTCGAATTCGGCAGCATAACGGTGCCTGATTGGTTGAAGACTTTCGGCTTCCGGACCGGCGGATATTCGATGAGCCTGGGCAAGGATGGATTCGGGAAGAACGGGCCGTTCAGCTCCGACGATTTCGCCGGCGCCAATGAGATTTGGATCATCGTAGATCCGCATGGCCCCACAACCGCCATCCCCAGCATCCTGACCAAGCCGCCACGCCGGGTGAATGTCCTCAATCCCTGGCCCGTCAGCGGGCCGGTAATCTATGTCAACGGGGTGAAGAAAAACCTATTGGTGACGGAAGGCCATTGCGGCTGGTATACCGAGTTCATCCTGGACCCTTCTGCCGCGAAGGTCTATTTCGCCAATATCGACGATGGGCAAACGTGGGGTATGGGAGGGCTCGATGATAAAACCCCTTTCGATTTGGCTACCTTCCTCGCCACCAATGCCGAGGCCTGGATATCCGATACGCGCGCCGTCACCGCCGCTTATCCCAACAAAGAAGGCCTTTGCTCGTACCGCATGGCCGCCGTGGTGCACGATATGGCCTTGACGCATCCGGATTATGCCACGGGCGGGGGCGGCCTCACCCCGGGCATGGTGCAGACCACCCTGGGAGCGGATAAGAAGCCGGTGCCCACGTCCATCGCTCCGTCCCATTTCAACACCTGGTTCAATTCGGACAGCACGGCCGCCATGCCGCTCAAGGGCTATGAGGCCTGCCGCGATCTGGATATGGGCAAGTCCTATGACGGCCGCTGGGAATACGACTCCTACAACGGACCCAACGGCGGCTATTTCCCCATCAACGATTACAACCGGCTCGATCAGAATTCGGGTCCCACCTGCGCCAAGAATCCCGTGACGGGGCAATATTCCACCAGCACCCTGAAAGCCAATTTCGGGTTCTGCATGGAGTCGCATGCCAACTTCATCTACAAGAAGGGCCAGATATTCGAATTCCGCGGCGACGATGACGTATGGGTATTCATCAACGGCAAGCTGGCCCT
>JBDSWM010000209.1:0-3844 GCA_039926685.1 Fibrobacteria bacterium
AGCTTCCTACTGGAAGACATCCCCAACTTGAAAAAGGAAGCCGCGAAACGGGGCGTCCTCTTCGAACCTGCAAGCGACGCCGAAATCGACCGGAACTACGTGGAAATAGAATCCAGCAACATGGACAAGGTCCTGCTGGAAAAAGCCCCCCGCATCGCCGTGTATACGCCCCTCACCAAGCAGCCCTGGGACGACGCCGTGACCCTGGCGATGACCTATTCCGAAATCCCCTATACCAAGATCTATGACAAGGAAATAATCGAAGGGAAGCTTTCGCAATACGATTGGCTGCATTTGCATCACGAGGATTTCACCGGCCAGTATTCCAAGTTCTACTCCTCATTCCACTCCGCGCCCTGGTACGTGAACAACGTGGCCGCGGGGGAAAAGCTGGCGGGCGAGCTCGGCTTCAAGAACAATGTATTCCTCAAGAAGGCCGTAGTGCTCGCCATCCGCGACTACGTGGAAAAAGGCGGGTTCCTATTCGCCATGTGCCTGGCTTGCAACACCCTGGATATGGCCCTGGCTTCCGTCAAGACCGATGCGGTCGACGCCATTTTCGACGGTACCCCGCCGAGCCCCCGCTTGAATAAGGAGCTGGATTACAACCTTTCCCTCGCATTCACGGGATTCACCATCGACCCTGATCCCATGTCGCCCTCCCATGGCGATATCGATTACAATCAGGTGAACTCGGGGCCGCTCCGGCGCAAGCCCGCCAACGATTTCGTGCTGTTCGATTTCTCCCCCAAATACGATCCGGTTCCGGCCATGCTTTGCCAGAACCACACGGACCTCATCAAGGGATTCTTCGGATTGGCGACTTCCTTCCCCAAGGTCCTGATCAAGAAATCCATCACCATCCTGGGCGAAGCCAATACCCAGGACGCGGTCCGTTACCTGCACGGAAACCTGGGCCAAGGCCAATTCACTTATTACGGCGGCCATGATCCGGAAGACTATTCGCATGCGGTCGGAGACGCGCCTACCGATCTGAGCCTGCACAAGAATTCCCCCGGCTACCGCCTGATACTCAACAACGTGCTCTATCCCGCCGCCCGCCAGAAAAAGCGCAAGACATGAAGTCGCGCAGCGAGGCTTGTCTCGCCTCCCTGCGCGAATTCTTCTCCGGCGAATCGCGTGTCCTGGAATGGGGCATCGCTCCGGCCAGGCCCTCGCCCCGGTCGGAATTGCTGCGTGCCTGGATCGCCGACAACCATCATGCGGGCATGGAATACATGGCGGCCCGCCTCAGCGAGCGCATGGATCCCCAGGCATTCCACCCTTGGGCCGAGTCCGCCATCGTATTCGCGTTCCCTTACGGACATCCTCTCGGTTCGACCGCCGACACCTACAAGGTGGCTGCTTATGCGCGCAGCGAAGACTATCACCAGGTAGCGCGCGCCATCCTGCGCGCGGCGGAAGCGCACCTGAAGTCCCAGCCTTCCCTGGGCGAAGTCCGCTTTTACGGGTTCGCCGATACCGCGCCTGTTTTCGAGCGCGATCTGGCTTCTGAGGCGGGCTTGGGATGGCGGGGCAAGAATTGCTGCACCTTGAACCGCCGGCACGGCTCGGCTTTCCATCTCGCGGGGTTCTTCCTGGACCTGGCCCTGCCGGCGTCCATGCCTTTGGAGGATTTTTGCGGAGGCTGCACGCGCTGCCTGGACCAATGCCCCACGGAAGCGTTCACCGCGCCGGGTAAGTTGGACGCGAACAAATGCATTTCTTATTGGACCATCGAGGATAAGGGCCCGATCCCGGAAGCCCTGGCCGATAGATTCGGAGGATGGATATTCGGATGCGACGTTTGCCAGGAGGTATGCCCATGGAACCGCAAGCATATCCGGGCGGCGGAATCCGGCAATCCGGAAGGCGGACCCGGGGATGGGTATCCGGCATCCGGGGGCGCTTGGGCGGAACTACTGCGGAAAGGCGGAGGCTTCCAGAGCCGGTTCAAGCGGAGTCCGCTCACGCGTGCGGGCAGGCGCAGCCTGCTGCGGAACCTGGCGGTCGCCGCACGTAACCTGAAGGATACCTCGGTCGCGGATCATCTGAGGCTGGCGCTGGCGGAGGAGACCGATCCCGCGGTCAGGACGGAGATCGAAAGGACGCTGGCGGCCTTGGGGAAGGCCTCCGCTGCGGGCGCGGGATAGAGGCTACCCCGAGCCGGCGGTTATACCCGGGCGGCGGCTACTTTTCTTCTGGGGTATCGCGCGCTTCCAGCTTCCTGCGGGGCGCGGGCTTACCCAGGGAAATGAACTCGTACTGGATCTCCAACGATTCATCCTTGACCTGGGGCGGAAACGCGGGCAAACGTTTAATGCGCTTGAAGGTCAGTTGCGCGAGGGTATTGAAGGCGGCGGAGGGGCTTTTCTCGATCCACTTCACTCCGAGTATCCTGCCATCCTTCCCCACCTTGATGGTGGCCACGGAGCGATAGGGGCGATCCTTTTCGAACTGCTTGGGAAGGACCCAGAAGCTTTCCACCGTCTGGCGCACGCGCATCGCCCATATATCCAGGCTGGCTTTGCGCAAACGCGCCGTCTCATCGCCATTTTCATTTTGCACCGGAGACGCCGGCAAGGCCGGATTAGCGCCTATCAGGTTGCCGTTATCGTCATAATCGCTGCGTTCCAACTGGATCCCGTTGCGGAACATCACTTTGCTCTTGATTTTACCGTTGGGGCTCCAATACGTAAGGGTGCTTTCCGGAATACCTCGGAAATCATATCCCTCATACCAGATTATCCCGTCCGGATACCAGGCTGTGTATTTTCCATCCCGAACCCCGTCGCGGTTTTCGGCTTGATATTTCTTCAGTCCGTTAGGATGCCACCAGGTCTCCAAACCGTTCTTGCGGCCATGCTTGTCCACCCCGATGGCATACTTGGGGTGATCGGGAGAATAGTCCTGCTTTTCCATCAGGATCGGGGCGGAGGCGCATCCCGCCAGGAGAGCCGCCATTGACAGCCATTTCGGAAACGATCGCGGAAAGGATGGGGGGATTCTCATCTAGGCTTAACTATACCAATTTACCCGCGCCCGATGCGCGCTCCAACAATGCCTATATGATCGAGGATACGGAACCGGAGCTGTCTAACGCCGGGAAAGCGGCGATTCCGCTCATCAGTATCGGCGCATGACGCCGATGATCCGGCCTAGCACGGAAAAATCAGGCGTGGAATTATCGACGATGATGGGCCCGAACGCTTCGTTGGCCGGTTCCAGGCGAACGCGGCCGGCTTCGGGATAATAATATTTCACCGTGGTTTCCTCCCCGATGAGAGCCACTACGATTTGCCCCCGTTCAGCGGTATTCTGCTGCCGGGCGAAGACCAGATCCCCATTATGGATGCCCGCGTCCTTCATGCTGTCCCCATGCACCCGCAAGGCGAAAACGTTTTGCTGCCGCATCAGGAAATCCCTATCGACGACCACGGTGCCTTCCAGGTTTTCCACGGCCAGGATGGGAGCGCCCGCGGCCACCCGTCCTACGATCGGAATCTCCATGACCTTGCTCTCATCGGAAGCGAAATCCCCGGGAACCTTGATTTCACGGGGGGTCTGGGGCAGATCAATGCCGCGGGAAAGTTTCGGGGATCGAGCGATAAACCCTTTTTTGACCAAGGCGGCCAGAATGCTACGCACCCCGTTAGTGGAGGAAATCTCAAAGCGTAATCCGATTTCCCGCAGGGTAGGCGGGCGATTGGTTTGCTCGATCCGTTCTTTGATGAACTCAAAAACCTCACGTTGCCTCGGTGTGAGCGCTTTCCGGTCTTTTTTCACTTGAGTTTCCAAAGCCGCCTCCAGGGTTATGCCGGAAATATACTGCACAAATAATTAG
>JBDSWM010000210.1:0-7695 GCA_039926685.1 Fibrobacteria bacterium
CCTCAGCCTGGACCGGGTGCGCCCCATGCCCCCGGAAAACCATCCCGATTCCGAAGCCGATCGGTTGGTGCGGGGCCTGGCCTGCGGAACCTTGCATTCGCTGCTCCGCTACAATCCCGGCAGCGGCGAATTCTTCCATCGCGCGCATCGCCCCCTGCCGGCCGATCTGGTCCTCATCGACGAGGTCTCCATGGTCGACATCTTCGCCTTGGCCTCCCTGCTCGCGGCCTTGGAAGAAGGCGCATGCCTGGTATTGATCGGGGACATGGATCAATTGCCTTCCGTGGAGGCCGGATCGGTGCTGGCCGATCTGGTGTCGGGACCGGATGGCGGCGTCCATCCCTTGCGCGATAACCTCATCCTCCTCGATCGCAGCCATCGATCCGAAGCCCGTATCCTCGATGTTACCCGGCGCATCAACGCCATGGACGGATCCGGGGCCTTGGCGGCGCTCGCTCCGCCGCTCGCCCTTGAAGAAAGGGCTTTGGAAGCCAAGGTCTTGGAAACCAAGGGCCCGGAAGCCAAGGACGCCGCCGGTCGGCGGACCGGAGCCATCTGGCCGGTCGCCTTCCTGGATCAGGGAAAACGGGTTTGCCCGGAGGGCGGTTGCCGCTTGCTCCTGCCCGCGGGCAGCGGCCCGGCCGCGGGAAAGTACCGCGCAAGCTGGAGCGCCTGGCTGGACGCATGGATCGACTTCCATTATCTCGGGCACTCCCTCGACCCCGCGCGTTTCCCGGACCGAACCCTGGCCGCCCCCCGCCGCGCGGCTTACGCCGATATCATCCGGGAGCTGTGCGCCTTGCCTTCGGCTGAGGATCCGCGCCGCGAAGGGCTGCTGGAGGAGATCTTCGCCTATCTCGATCAGGCCCGCATCCTCACCTTCACCCGCAAGGGTTGGCACGGCGCCGTCAACGTGAACCGAAGCGTCCGCGAACGCCTTGTGCGCGGTTGGGATCCCTACGCCGCCGCCGAAGGAACGGGCGGCTTCGCCGGATCGCCCATCCTCATCCTGGAAAACGATCATGGCAAGGGTCTGTTCAATGGGGACGTTGGCGTCCAGATCCGCATCCAGGGTCGCGATCTGGTTTGCTTCCGCCGCGCCGATTCCTTCCGGGCTTTTCCCGCCGCTTTCCTGCCGCGCCATGAATCCGCCTTCGCCATGACCGTCCACAAGAGCCAAGGCTCGGAGTACGATCAGGCCTTGGTGCTGCTCCCGGAATCGGGCAATCGTTTACTCTATAAGGAAACCCTGTATACGGCCTTGACGCGCGCGCGCGATTTCGCCGGCGTCTACGGGCCCAAAGAGGTGTTCCTGGAAGCGGTGGGCCGCAAAGTCATGCGCGAATCCGGCCTACCGCAATATCTGAGCGCGATCCCGGGAATATGATCGGGAATGGTTACGGTGCTCATTTGCTATTTTCTGGCCAGGAAAATGCCGAAACGGATGCGCCAGGGGCAACTTTCCCTTGCTCAGACCGGGTCCGCGTGGTTTAATTGATTGAGCGCAGTACGCAGTAATCACTTCATCAATAATCAGGCCAAGCGAATATGCCATTGATAGAAGTAGTCAGCACCCCCGCCACCCTGAAAAGCAACCGCTTTCCATTGCGGGAAGGGTCCAACATCCTGGGCCGCGACAAGGGCTGCGACATCGAAATCCCCGATCCGCGCATCTCCTCCAAGCACGCCATCATCATTGTAAAAGGGGAAAGCGTCGAGTTCGTCGATCAAAACTCCACCAACGGCATTTACCTGGACGACCAGAAGCAGCGTTCGGGTCGCTGGCCCATAGGCGCCAGCGTGTTCATGGGCAATACGGAATTGCGGCTTCGGGCCGGGGCCGCAATGAACGGCGGCGCGGGTTCGGGCACATCGGCCTTTGGACCGACCGGGAATGCGCCTGGATCCATGGCCTTGAACAACGCCAGTTTCGACTTCAACATCGTCCAGGAAAAAAAGATCGGCGGCGAGGCGCAGGCGCAAGCGGACGGAGCGCAACCGGGCCTGGAGAATTTCGCCAAACGCATGCAGGTCATCAACCGCATGATCAAATCCGTGAGCGCCACCATCACCGTCCCGGATCTGCTGGACCGCACCATGACCCTCCTGTTCGAGGCGGTCAATTGCGACACCGGCTACATCCTGGTCACCGATCCCGCCAACCACGATTCCGTCAACGCCCATATCGCTTATGAACGCGGCAAGCGCAAGGAGAACCTGGAGGAAAAGCTTTACAGCCGCACCTTGGTTTCCACCGTCATCCAGAAGAAATCCGGCTTCATTTTCGACAGCGATGAATCCGGCGAGCAGGACCAATCGCTCAGCATCTTCCAATTGCGCATCAAGACCGCCCTGTGCTGCCCCATCCATTCGGAAGGCCAGATATACGGCGTCATCTACCTGGACAACAAGAAGCGCGGGGCCAAGTTCAACGGCGACGATCTCGATCTGTGCATGAACATCGCCGGGATCTCCGGCGTGGCCATCGAGAACATGGAGCTGTACAAGAAGCTGGAAACCGAATCGCTGATCCGCGATCACCTCAAGCGCTTCCTCTCCCCCAATATCGCGGACAAGATCATCGCCGAACGCGGCAGCAGCGATTTCCACCTGCAATCCCAGAAAACCAGCCTGACCGTACTCTTCGCGGACATACGCGGCTTCACCCCCTTGTCGGAAAAAATGGCCCCGTTGGAAGTGGCCCGCCTCCTGAACAGTTATTTCTCGGAGATGTGCGGCATCGTGTTCGCCAATGGCGGCACCTTGGACAAATTCATCGGCGATTGCATGATGGTCCTGTTCAACGCCCCCGTCAACGTGGCCGATCACGAGTACATGGCCGTCAAGACCGCCTTGCAGATGAAAACGCGCTTGCGCCAGATCCTGCCCACCTGGAAGGCCAACGGCATCCCGGAATTCCAGGTGGGCATCGGCATCAACACCGGCGAGGCCGTGGTAGGCAGCATCGGCACCAGCTCCCGCATGGAGTACACCGCCATCGGCGACACCGTCAACATCTCCTCGCGCGTATGCGGCATCGCCAAGCCCAACCAGATCCTGATCACGGAAAGCGTCCATGAAAAGGTGAAGGATCGCTTCCGCACCGTGATGCTAGGCGCCACCCAGCTCAAAGGCAAGTCGCGTCAGGTGCTGGTCCACGAAGTCGTGGACGATTTGGGCAAGTAGCCGAATCCGGTTTTCCGCATCGGAATGACTATCACCTTCGGATGGAAAACCTCATCCTTAACCGCCCGATACCCTCTTCCGGAGAACCCATCCCGGTAATCGGCCTAGGCTCCTGGCAGTCCTTCGATGTCGGATCCGATCCTTCCGAACGGGCGCCGCAAGCCCAGGTGCTGCGCGCCTTCGTTGAGTTGGGAGGGCGCATGGTGGATTCCTCGCCCATGTACGGCCGCTCGGAAAAGGTCATCGGGGATTTGATCACGGAACAGGGCCTGAAGGGCAAGCTGTTCCTGGCCACCAAGGTATGGACCTCCGGCCAGGCGGAAGGTCGGCGGCAGATGGAGGACAGCTTCCGCAAATTGGGAACCGGGATCATGGACTTAATGCAAGTGCATAATCTGGTCGATGTCGGGACCCAGCTCGCCACCTTGCGGGAATGGAAAGCCGCGGGCCGCATCCGTTACCTGGGCATTACCCATTACAACGCGGGCGGCCATGCCGCCGTGGCGCGCCTCATGGAAACCGAGGATCTCGATTTCGTGCAAATCAATTATTCGGCCGGGGAACGGGAAGCGGAAAACCGCATACTCCCGCTGGCCCGGGAGCGTGGCATCGCCGTGCTCGCCAACCGCCCATTCGCCGGCGGCGATTTGGCGCGCGCCATACTGCGGGAAGTTCCAGCCTGGGCGGCCGAGATCGAATGCGTTAGCTGGCCCCAAATCCTCCTCAAATTCGTCCTCTCCCATCCGGCCGTCACTTGCGCCATCCCGGCCACCTCGAACCTGGCGCATTTGCGCGCGAATATGGCGGCCGGGCGCGGACCCTTGCCGGATGCCGCGCTCAGGGAACGCATCGCGCAATCCTTCTAAACTGGCCTACCTTAATGGGGGCGAAAAAATGTGAGCATGCTTTCACATAAATCGTGTCTGGAATCGGATACCTGCGATAATTTCAGCTCCGGTTGTGAACCAAAAGACAAGGCCTGTCCTAATCGGAAGGGAACCCCCATTAAGGTAGGCCAGTTTACAGGGTTTCTCCCGGGATCCGAATTAGGGAAACCGCCCCCTAGTCTCGGAAAGCCATGTTACAGACCCCGGAACAACGGAAATGGCGCCTTTGCGAGTGGGAACGGAAAAGTTACCGGCGGCGGGCGAAAAATGTCTTGTGATATGGATAACGAGTGCCTATTTTTCTGGCTCGCGCGCGGAGGTTCTTATGCGATGGTTCGGAACGGCATTGATCTGCTCGATCTTCGCCCTGGCGGGTTGCGCCGGGACCGGGGAGAAGCCCGAAGACATGTTCACGGGCTATTATATCGGTCCGGATCAAGGCATGCGCATATCCAGAACCTCCCCGGATAGGTTCCTCATAGTCCTGAAGGATCGTTCCGGGGGCGAAACCGCCGTACTTACGGAAAAGGTGAGCGACAAGCTCACCTCTCTCTCCGAGGAAGGGTATACCGTGGTCCAGGATAGCGGCGTAGATTATTCCCTTGGCATCTTCGAAAACCGGCAGCGCCTGCAAAAGACGGATTCGGTGGGATATGCCGTGTGGTGGCAGGCCACCCAGGAGTGGAGTTCCGAACCACCAGACAGCACCGAGAGCGCCGAGATCCTCCCCATTGACGATTGAGCCTCCTATCGAGCGGCAATGGACCTGCTCGCACGTCTTTCCCTCAAAAAACGCCAGTCACCTCCCCCCATCCTTGTGGCGGAAGGGCGCCACGCCATAAAATTTCCCTAGCCGCACCGACTGCGGCGTCCGGGGGACTTGATTGCAAAGGAAATTCCATCATCCATCGGGCATGGCGAGGCTGCTTTCCGCTCCCCTTTTGGCTTGCGCCTTTTTGCTCCCGCAATGCCAGAGCGATCCCAGCGCCCCCAAAACGGAAAACTATGTCACCGTGCGCCTCAACGATTCGCTCAAGCGCTACGACAGTGTCTACATAGCCATCGTCCTCACGGCCGATACCGGCGTAACGATTGGCAGGATCTGGGGGGATTCGCTTCCTGATCCGGCGGCCATCCCGTCCTATCCCCTTCCCGAAGGCGAGAGCCGCGACCTGTCCATCCGCGTGCGCGGCTTCGACTCCACCGGACTGGCCATGGACATGCTCATCATCGCGAATGCGGGGGTGCGCACGGTGCGGGATTTGCCCGTGCCCGTCCGCCCCGGTCCTGGCGGCCTTGACAGCGTCCCGGGCACCGATCCTCCGCCTGATCCCGTTGTGATCGGAAACGATTCCGCGCACGGTTCCGGATTCGATTTCACGCCCTGGAAATACAAACGCAGGATCGATATCAAGATCGCTTCCTTGGGCATGGGCAAAGGCAATATGGTGCGCGATTTCCCTTTGCTTGTGCGTCTCGACAAGGGGAACTTTACGTTCAACCAGGCCGCCGCTTCCGGACAGGACCTCCGCTTCGCCGACAGGGGAGGCAGCGATTTGCCCTATGAAATCGCCTTGTGGGAAGCCGATTCCGGGCAGTCGCGGGCCGATATCTGGGTGCGGCTCGATTCCCTCGCGACGGACGATGATAGCGCCGGGATCTGGATGTACTGGGGTAACGCTTCGGCTACTGCGGCCTCTGACGGCTCCAAGGTTTTCGACTCCGGAAGCGGATTCGGCAGCGTATTGCATCTTTCCGAGCAGGCCAAAGGGGTCTCCGGCGAATTCAAGGATGCCATGGGACGGTTCGCCGGCACGGGCGGCACCGGGGACGGCAAGGCCCTGACCAACCGTATAGACGGAGTGGTGGGTTATGGGCAGGACTTCCAAACCTCCTTTCTGGAAGAAATTCCCGGCAAGGGCGAGGTGGTATCCACAACCCAAGGGACCATCAGCTTGCCCCCCGATTTCGATGCAGGCAGGGAGTCCTGGACGTTTCAAGCCTGGGTGCAAAGATCCGGAAACGAGAACGGCATCATTTTCCAAAAAGGGGACGATGGGACGGAATCCCGTGAACGTTTCAAAATCCGCTGCTACGGCGGGGCGTGGGGCACGATTCGCATCGAGCGTGCGGGCCTGGGCGTTACCACCAACCTGCAATTGCCGATCGACAAATTCGTGCAACTGGGGCTCTCCTATACGGGAAGCAAGGTGACGTTCTACCTGGATGGTCTCCCGAAAGACAGCCTGGATTGGACGCAAGGACCATACTCCCAGGGGCGCAACGTGATCGGAGCCAGCTATGCCAACGGTCAGGAAGGCGGATTCAATGGGGCCATGGATGAAATCTGGTTCGCCTCCATCCCGCGATCTCCCGAATGGATGCGTTTGAGCTTCGAGAACCAAAAGCCCGGATCCACCATCGTCGCGCTCCGTCCGCTCTGAGACGGAAGCGGGGATTCAATATCCGGCGCCATCCTGCGCGCCCGCTTCACGCTTGAGGCGCGCCAGTTTTTCCTTTTCACCCGCCTCCCGTTTCAAACGTCCCGCTTCCTGCTCCGCCGGGCTGTTCATGGGCTACCCGGGAAGCTACCTTGGGCTGAGCGGGCCTAAGCACGGGCTTGCGTATTTTGAACGGAGCGGCGCATGCAAGGCAATGGGCAAACCAGGCAGACCATATTGGGCGCGAACGGGACCATCGGAACGCCGTTGGCCGCGGAGTTGCGGACCTATACCGACACAATCCGTCTGGTCAGCCGGAATCCGCGCCGGGTCAATCCCACGGACGAGCTGCTCCCGCTCGATCTGTCCCGGCCGGCGGACATGGCCGCGAATGTCGAAAAGGCCGTCGCCGGATCCGCCATCGTATACCTGATGACCGGCTTCGACTATTCTCTCAGCGTCTGGAAGGCGACCTGGCCTCCCTTGATGGCCGCCGTCATCGCCGCCTGCATCAGGCACAAGTCCAAGCTGGTCTTCTTCGACAATGTGTACATGTACGATAAGGACGCAATCCCCCGCATGACGGAAGCATCGCCGCTGAATCCGCCCAGTAAAAAAGGGGCGGTGCGCAAGCAGATCGCCGAAATGCTCATGGAAGCCACGCGCACGCGCGGCCTGCAGGCCCTGATCGCCCGCTCCGCGGATTTCTACGGGCCCGACAACGGGAAGAGCCTGATCACGGAAGTGATCATCAAGAACCAGCTCAAGGGCAAGAAGGCGAATTGGATGATGGACGCGGGGAAAAGGCACTCGCTGACCTATACGCCGGACGCGGCCAAGGCCACGGCCATGCTGGGTAACGCGGAAGATACCTATGGACAGGTCTGGCATCTGCCCACCGATCCCGCCGCCCTCACCGGCAGGGAACTCGCGGCCTTGGCCGCCAAGGAAATGGGCGCCCCCGAAGGGGTGGCGCTGTTCCCCATCTGGATGATGAAGATCCTGGGCCTGTTCATGTCCATCATGCGGGAATTGCCGGAGATGATGTACCAGTACGATCGCGACTACATTTTCGATTGTTCCAAGTTCAACAAGCGCTTCCGTTTCCAGACCACCACCTATGCGGAGGGGATAAAGTCGACGGCCGCGGCGGCGTTGAAGGCGGCTAAAGCGTCCGAGAC
>JBDSWM010000211.1:0-19847 GCA_039926685.1 Fibrobacteria bacterium
CTTTTCGCGCGGCGGGGGGTGGGTCGCATAAGAGGGTGGGTCTTGGACAGGGTTGGGGTCGGTTCCAGGGGTCGGGGGGGCCGCGCAGGGGGGTGGGTCGGAGCTGTGGAAATGCGCGCGGCGGGAGATCCGGGGAAGAAGGGCTGCGCAGGGTGTGGGGCTGAGCTGCGGAATGCGCACGCCGGGGGATCCAGGGAAGACGGGCCGCGCAGGGTATGGGGCTGAGCTGCGGAATGCGCGCGGCGAGAGATCCAGGGAAGAAGGGTTGCGCAGGGTGGTGGGGCAGAGCTGTGGAATGCGCGCGGCGGTGGGACAAAGACAAAACTGTGACCGAGGTTTTCGGGAGGGCCCGGACTTATCTCAACGTGGGGCTTTAGTCTCCCCGAAAATCCTGCGCAGGAGATCTTCCGGCGCCCCATTCGGATAGGCAAGCGCCACGCGTTCGCGCAGGGTGCGCGTATGCGCCGGAGCGTAGTCCCGGGCGGCGGCGGCTTCCCGCAACGGGTCGCTGCCCGTGGGCGGAAGCCCCTTTCCCGCGGACAAAACGAGCAAGCCAAGCTTTCCGAGCTTCACTTTCGCATTCGAGACCGCAGGCCGCGGAAGCACGGATGGATCCCATACGGCGGGCGGGGCGGTGTGATCCGGATCCGGCCAGTCCATCACCGGCCAGCCATTGCGGGCCGCCAAGCGGCGCAGCTTGCGGGTGGGCCGGGTGCAGATGGGGAACTGGGCGAAGGCGAGCAGGAAGCGATCATGCTGATGATCCGAATAGGCGAAAGAAGCAGGCCCCGCTTCGGCATATCCCAGGGCCTTGAGCCGCGCGATCTTGTTTTCGCCGCGCAGATTGCCGTCGCGGTACTTGGGGATGCCGAAACCGATTTTTGGCCAGATCATTTCCGAGCCCTGGATATCGGCCATGGGCAGGAAGGTTTTCAAATGCCGCAAATAGAAAGTGGCGCTGGCGGAGACAATCACCACCTTATGGCCAAGCAGATGGTGGGTCCACAGCCTCTGCAGCACGGGGATGTGGAAGCGGCGCGACAGATCCTCCCGCACGAAATCCGCCGCCAGGCGATCCAGTGTTTCCGGATCTTCCAGGCCCATGGGCATCAGGAAGATCCGCTTGAGCGTATGGCTGTCGATAATCCGGAAAGAGAACAGGATCAGGCCCGCCCAATTGGCCGCTTGGAACACCCGGCGCCAGGGACGGCGATGGTAATAATAGCGCAGCCAAAATAGGATGCTGTCCCCGCTCAGGAGGGTATCATCGAAATCGAAAAAGGCATGGACCCGGGACACGCGGAAAAATTAGAATAATAAGGGATCGCCGCAAAAAATCTACCTTCTCGCCAGGGACCTTCCGTCCCCGTGGGTACCGGGAGACTCTGATCCTTATGGCCGGAAAACAAGGCATGAAAGACATCCAGGCCTCGCTGGAAAAACTCGCGGCCGCATTCGACGCCTCCCTCGCCGCCTCCCCCATGTTAGCCACGCTAAAGCGATTGGCCCAGGCGGAAAGCCGGTACCGTGACGGGCGACCCCTGCAACCCGGCGAGCGCACGCAACTGGAAAGCCAAGGCAACATTTCCGCCGATTGGGACCGGGTACGGGTGGGGATTGCCGGCGGCGTCCAAAGCGAGGTCGGCCTCGCATCCATCCGCAACAACCGGTTCGACGGCGATGTCCTGATCGAAGGATTCCAGGGCGCCTGCCGCGGCGCCGACGGCCGGATCTGGCCCGCGGGCATGTCCGATTGCCGGGTCGCCTTCGCCATCATCGGCAATGCCAGCCTGCACCGCGTCGATCTCTTGGAACGCCAGGTCATCGAAGGCGGCGCCGTCCTGTCCGGAATAGGCGAGCTCACCTGCCCGACGCCCACCTTGTTCAGCCTGGGTTCGGCCATTCATCCCGGAACGGAAGCGGGCGCACGCAGCTTATGGCTACGGGACGATCTCACCCTGGAGGCCTGCATGGAAGCGTTATCGCTCCCACCGGAAGCGCAGGAAACCCTCGGGGGGAAAATCGCCGCCGCCCTCGCCCCTTTCCGCTCCGCCTTCGGTTATGTGGGCCAAGGCGCTTCGGTTTCCAGCGCGCGCCACATCCACGCCGCCTATATCGGCCCCGGCAGCCGCATCGCCGGCGCCTCCCTGATCCGCAATGCCGCCTTGCTCTCGGCCCCGGATGCGCCCTGCTTGGCCGCCGAAGACGCCTGGATCGAGAATTCCCTGCTGCAACCCGGCACGCGCGTGGAATCCGGCGGCAAGGTCTCGGGCAGCCTCCTGCTGACGCGCGCCTCGGTGGCCTGGGGCGGCATGGTCATCCAATCCGTGGTCGGCTCGGACACCCAGGTCCATAAAGGCGAAATGACCGCTTCCGTGGCCGGACCCTTCGTGGGCTTCCACCATCAATCCCTGCTCATCTCCGCACTATGGCCGGAAGGGCGCGGCAACATCGCCTATGGCGCCAATATCGGCAGCAATCATACCGGCCGCAAGCCCGACCAGGAAATCCGCCCCGGCGAAGGCGCCTTTTTCGGCCTTGGCTGCACCATCAAATTCCCGGCCGATTTCCGCGACGCGCCCTACTCCCTGATCGCCTCCGGCGTCACCACCTTGCCGCAACGCCTCGCCTTTCCTTTCGCACTCATCAGCCAACCTCTTTCGGCCCAGCCCGGACTCAGCCCCGCCCTCAATGAAATCTCCCCCGGATGGATGTGGTCAGACAATGCCTATTCCCTGGTCCGCCGCGCCTATAAGTTCGAAAGCGCCGAAAAGACTCGGCAGGGCTTCTTCGCCTCATGCCTTTTCACCCCCGAACTCGCTGGCCAGGTGCTCTCAGCCCTCCTAGCATTGCGCGCCGCGCCCCCCGACCGCCCCTATTATCTCGAAGAGCATATCCCCGGCCTGGGCAAAAACGTCCTGCGCGCCGAAACCCGCGTCCGTGCGCTGGCCGCCTATGAAGACTACCTGGGCTGCTTCCTGCTCCGCACCTATGCGCATGCGCCCCGTGCCGCCTGGCACTCCGGAATCCAATCGATCATCACCGAAATCACAAAAGCGATTTCCCCCGAGCCCGTCGCGAAGCCCATGCTCACCGCCCAGCGTCCCCGCCTGGCCGCCTTCCGCCGAGCCATCCGCGCCTCGCTCCTCCGCGACGATACCCGCGGCCGCCAAATCCAGGACGACTACGCCGGCTTCCACCCCGCCCCCGAATCCGACGCCGTCCTCACCTGCCTGGACCAGGACCTCGCCGACCTGAACCAAAGCCTCGACGCCTTTCTAAAAGCACCCTAGCAAAACCGGCCAACCTTAATGTTGTACCAGGACACATATGTTAATGTCCAATAACGACTTACATTTTTTTGAATGCCGCCATCCTTATTCCTCGATGCAGGTTTGATGCCAGACACGTTTCGCGGCCCTCCCGAACCCTGGAACCGGCCCAAACCCCATAGCCCCCATCCCGCCCAAGACCCACCCCTCCCATGCGACCGCCTACCCGACGCATCGCGTTGATGGGCGCCGGCTTGTTGGGCCGGGCGCTGGGGCGGGGCCTGGGGGCGGTTCGGCGCAGGTCGAAGGCATGGCTGGGCGAACCTGGTTTCAAGCAGCGTAGCGGGACCAAATACCCTGCGGCATCCTTACGCGTTGCGGAGTCTCAAAGACCCGACGCAAGAGTCAGCCCGGCCGGCAAACCCCCGTTACCGATTAGTCGAGGCCGTAGCCGCTTTAGCCCCCAGGCCCCGCCCCAGCGCCCAGACCACCCTACCTGCCCCCATAGACCAAGAAAGTGCGATAATGGGACATGCTCCGCGTCCTGTCCAACCTCCCGCTTCCATGCGAAGGCCACACCATCCGCACCTTCGGCGACTACCGTCCCCCCGCATCCAACCAACCTTGGACCGCGGAAAAGGAACGCCGCGACCTAGCCGCCATCCTCCCGCTCATCCCCAGCGCCGAAAAGCCGGATGCGCTCATCATCTCCAGCCCGGAATACCTTCCCATCCCCTGCGATGTGGCGACATTCCCAGGCCTACGCATTCTGCTCATCACCGATTGGAACATGTGCCTGCGTTTCCTGCCCGACCTTTGCACGCTGTTCGATTATTGCTTCGTGGATTGGCCCGGGTACCGGCTGCTCCGCAATGCCGGGGTCGCCAATGTGCACCATCAGCCGCTGTTCGGGCATGATCCGGCAATTTATCGCAACCTTGAATCCCCGGGCCATACCCGTAACCTGGAGGTTTCCTTTTGCGGCAACCTGAACGCGGGGATGCATCGCGAGCGCAACCGCCTGCTGGCCCGTTTGGGCAAATGGGGCGCCGGCCGAAGCATCCATCTGGGGCAGGCCTTCGGCTCGCCCTACGTGGATATCCTGAACCGCAGCCGCCTGGTCTTCAACTATTCCATCCGCGGCGAAGCCAATATGCGCCTGTACGAAGCCATGGCCTGCGGCGCCGTGCCGTTGGTGGAGGCCGGCAATCAGGAGGCGCCGCTTTTATTCCAACCGGACCGCCATTATTTCACCTATGAACCGCAGCGCCTGGAAGCGCGCCTGGAATCCCTGCTCGCCGATCCCGATCGGATCGCCGCCGTGGCGCGGGAAGCGGTACAAGCGGTCGCGGGCCATACCAAGGCCCGGCAAATCGCGGCCTTGCTCGATTTCGCGGGCCGGGACACGCCCTTGCGGCCAATCCGGAACCGCGTTTCCGATTCCCTATGCGCCCCCGGGGATGCGCGCATGCCATCCGCGGATGCGCCCGCATCCGCATTCGGCCCCGTATCAACCACGGCCGCCAAAGCCTTGGTGAAAATGCGGGTTCTGGGCGCGGCCTATACGCTAGCCGAAGCCATTTCCGAGCTGCAAGCGCGCGAAAGCGCCTTGCCGGGCCTGGGGCAGGAGACATTGCCCGCAGCGCTGCTTCAGCTGATCGAGAGTAACCCGCAGGATACCCTGCCCACGGCTCGCGCCGTTCTGGATCGATCCCTGGAGGGCCCGGATATACCCGCGCCCATCCGAGCGTGGTTCCGCCTGAGGCGTCATGTCGCGCGCGGTCAATGGCCGGAAACGCTGCATTGGTCGGATCGCTGCCTGGCCGAACTCGCGGCCTTGGAAGCCGCGCCTGTGCCGGCGGTTTCCCTGTACGCGCATTTCCATCCCCCTCTCGGCCTGGGAAAAGGCATGAACACGGATCTCAATCGCGCCTTCCGCGAAGACGTGGAATCGGGGTTATTGCGGAGTTACCTGGATCTGCTGCGTTCGCATTGCCATGCGGCACGGGCGCGCGCATTGCTATCGCTGGATCGCGGTTCCGAGGCGAAGGCCAGCGCTGAACGCATCGCCAAATGCCCCTGGGTTTCCTTGGATCCCTACTTGTTGTTGCATGACATCTACACGCGCCTGGACGATCGCAGCAGCCTGCGGGCCATGCTGCCCGGCTGGTTCGCGGAAACGCCCCTGGACTGGACCATGTGGGACAAGGTGGCGGAAAGCCTGCAACGGATAGGGGACCGGCCCAGCCTGATCGCGTTCCTGGAAGAAATCCTGGCGCTGGCGCGCGCCTTCCTCAAGCCCGATCAGGCGGAGGCGGTGCGGGCCAGGCTGGAGCGGGAGCGCGCTTTAGCTTATTGATGGCAGATAGCGATCCAAACCCGCCTGCATCCGTGTCCGGGATTCCCGGTCGCGGCCTAAACTTCGCCCTTGAAGCGCTGCACCAGGTATTCCTTATAAGGCGACTTGGGCATCTTGTCCAAGGTGGCCTTGAAATGCGCCGCATCGATGAAACCGCGGGAATAAGCGATCTCTTCCAAGCAGGCGATTTTCAGGCCCTGGCGGGCTTCCAAGGTATAGATGAAGGTGCTGGCCTCAAGCAGGCTGGCATGCGTTCCGGTGTCAAGCCAGGCGATGCCGCGCCCCAGCAATTGCACGGATAAATCGCCCCGTTTCAGGTAGGCGATATTTAGATCCGTGATCTCCAGCTCACCGCGCGCGGAGGGCTTGAGATTGCGGGCCATCTCCACCACCTGGTTGTCATAGATGTACAAACCCGGCACCGCATAGTTGGATTTGGGGACCTTCGGCTTTTCGTCCAGGCCGATGACCTTGCGGTCCGCGTCGAATTCCACCACGCCATAGCGTTCCGGATCCTTCACGTAATAGCCGAAAACCTTGGCTCCCGTGGTGAAGCTTTTGATGATATCGTCCAGTTTCATGGATCCGTAGAAAAGATTGTCACCCAGGATCAGGGTGACGGGATCCTTGCCGATGAACTTCTCGCCGATAAGGAACGCCCTGGCGATGCCGTCCGGCTTGGGCTGCACGGCGTATTCGATCTTGATGCCCCAGGGGCTCCCGTCCCCCAGCAAAGCCTGGAAACGCGGCACGTCTTCCGGCGTGGAGATGAGCAGGAACTCCTTGATGCCGCCCAGCATCAAAGTGGATAGGGGATAGTAAATCAGGGGTTTGTCGTAGATTGGCAGCAACTGCTTGCTCGCCACCGAGGTCAAGGGGTAAAGCCGCGTTCCCGCGCCGCCCGCCAGTATGATTCCCTTCAAGTCAAAGCCTCCGTGCTCAGCGTGTTGGAATTCATCGCCTTCGGTTGGGCGGGGAGACCTAGCGATTTGCGGATCTCCTCGAACACTTCCGGGATCGATTGGGTCGCATCCACGCTGTGCAGGATGTTGATGCGCCGGAAAAAGGTCAGCATGGGCTCGGTCTTTGCATGGTAGTCCTCGATGCGCTTCTGGATCGCTTCGGGATGGTCGTCGGAGCGCTGCAGGAGCTTGCCGCCGCACACGTCGCAAATGCCTTCCACCTTGGGCCGATGGCCGATCAGGTTGTAGTCGAGGCCGCATTGCGAACAGACCCGTCGCGCCATCACCCGCTCTGTCACCAAGGTATCCGGCGCGTCCATGTGGATCACGGCGTTGATGTTGTAACTTTCAAACAGGAACTCCGCCTGGGCGAAGTTGCGCGGGAAGCCGTCCAGGACGAAACCGTAATTCCAATTGTGCCAGGTCATGCGTTCAGACACCACCTTGGCGACCAGATCATCCCCCACCATCTGACCTTTGGAAATGATGCGGTTTATCTTCGCCGCCAGCTTGGTATGGTTGGCGATATGCCAACGGAAGATGTCCCCGATGGAGATGTGCGTGAAGTCGTATTTGTCGCACAGCAGCTTCGCCTGGGTGCCTTTGCCGCAGCCCTGGATGCCCATGATGATGTATTTATACATGTATTAAGCTCGTTCCTGTTTTCCGGAACAAATTTAAATATCCATGCAAATAATACGATGCTTAAAGGGTAAAAACACCGCTACTCGGGGAATAGTTGTGATTGGCGGCGAATAAGCCTAGCGGATGACGCCGAACCGCTCCCACTTCTTGCGCTTGCCGCCCGGGAACCACACTTCCACTTGGGCGGAATACACGTCCGCGCCCAGCTTTTGCAGGTCCAGGACCTGGTTGAAAGGCTGCAGACCTTCGGTCAGGTTTTCCCAGCTCTGATCCTTCACCACCGTGCCCGCGATATCGTATATGCGGATGCGCGCTTTCTTCGCGGCGCTGCCCAGGCGCAGATGGATGGTGGCGGTGGGACCGCGTACCTGGCTGGGGAAGAGATGGAACTCTTCGATGGTTTCGGAGGTTCCCGCGGCGGCGGCTGAAGACCAGGCGCTCACGTCCAGGAAGTTCTTGCGGCCGGCATCGCCTCCGGGCCGCGTCCATGCCTGCTTTTGCGCCGCGGCGCCGTTCACCAGGGTCCAGGCGTTCAGGCTGCCCGTGCCGGTTTGCGCCAACAGCTCCAGGCTGCCGTCCCCGTCCAGGTCGGCGGCGGAGAGGTGGATATAGGGATTGTCGTTGGTGTCCAGGGTCAGCCCGCCCATTGTCAACGGCCAATCGGACCGGTCGGAAGCCAGCAGCCCCCCGCGCAGGTTCTGCGCCGAGACGAAGGAGGAGCCTTGCAGTTTGCGGCCCAGGCTGTCCACCGCCAGGATGAGGCCGTCCGGCGAACCGATGAGCACGGCCGGGTGGCCGTCCAGGGCCAGGACCAAAGGCGTGGAGCGCATGGCGGTTTCCGGATGCTGTTGGCTACCGTATGCGAAGCCGACGTTCTGGCGCGGTTCCGGCAGGTAGGGCCAACCGGGAAGCACCGCGCCGCGGAAATCGATGGCGAACACGGAGTTGGTCGCTGAAAAGAGGATGTCCGGATGCCCGTCCCCATTGAGATCCGCCAGGGCGGGCGCGCTGGCATCGTCGCTGTTGAAGTCGATGACGCGGGACAGCCGGCGCGCGCCGTCCTTGGTCTCGTAAACCGAATCCGCGAAATGCACGCTGCGCGGAAAGCGTTGCGGAAAGCCGTCCAAGGGCTTGGCCGTGGGCGCCTGGCCGATGTCGATCAAGGTAGCCGCGCCTTTCGATCCCAACAGGAACAGATCCACCTTGCCGTCCCGATCGAAATCGGAAGCGCTCACGGTGAACGCTTCGTCCGCCCCCGGCGCTTGATCGCCCCAGGCCTTTTCCAATTTGACGGCCTTGCCCCCGTCCGCATCCACGATCACGGCGTTTCCGCCCTTTGCCGCCGCAGCCAGGTTCATGGGTTTATTGCCGCCCGCGGGGGAAGGATAGGCCGCCAGCGCCTGATAGTCCAGATCCGGCAGGGCGATATCGTCCAGCGCCGCGCCGTCCAACGCGAAGGACCGCGCGCGCTTGCCGCGGGTGAGGACCCAGAAGCGATCGCCCGCGGCCACGGGGCCCACCAGGCCCGCCACGGGAACGGAGACGGAAAGGGCGGAGGAATCCTTGGAACGGACCGCCAGTCCGGCCGGGTTCAACTTGAGCAAGGTGAGCTGATCCGCCGTAAGCACCGCCAGGACGCTATCCCCGGCCGTAGCCGATCCCAACGGGCTACCCAGCCTGCCCGCCAGCGAAGTGACCGGCACGGTGGAGGTATCCCGGGTCAGGCCGCTGGGAAGCAGGGTATTTACGGAATCATACCCGGGCAACCCTTTCAAGGTGGTATCCGCTTCCAAGGCCGTGCGCCCCTGTGCCGTGAAGGTTTGCGCATAGCCGCGATCGCTGACCGCCACCACATAGCGCCCGCCGTCCGGGGCCTTAAGCACATTGACCGATTGCGGCATACCGCCCCGATCCAGACGCACGGGCCAGGACCATTGCGGGTCCTGCTTTACAGTCTTGTTGTCGGGCCAGCGCACCCGCAGGGTCAGCACCGAATCGCGCACATTGAAAATGGAATCGCCGCTGAAAGAGCTCAAGCCCGGCTCCAGTAAAGCATTATCGGGAACCGGGGCCTCCAGGCGCAAATGCGTGCGGCCATCGTTCCAGGCATTGGTGTTGGCCGCGCCATAAGGCCCGATCTCGTCCAGGGTGTCCTTGCCCGCGGACCAACTGGTATCCTTGGGGGGATTCACGCGTTTGCGGCGCGCATGCGGCAGCATATCCGATCCCGATCCATAGTCGAAGGCCGGCTGGCCCAGCTGATCCTTGAACTCCTTGCCGATGCTCAAGGATCCGTCCGCCTCCGCCAGCTCCACGCCTTTGTATTGGCTGCGCAGGGTATCGCCCAAATAGGCGTTGACGGCGCCCTCCTTGAGGAACTGGGAGATGAACCATTCATTGACATGCCATACCAAAAGGCCGGAGGCGGGCAGGCCAAGATCATAGCTGCTGGCCCCGGTGATGACGCCGGCGGGCTTGAGAGGATTGACGATGAGCTTTTTCTTGCTGGCATCGGAGGGATCGGGGATGGAATCCAGGAACAGCGAGTCGATTTGCGAGAACTTCACCGTTTTGGATTTCTCCTGGCTGAAGGCGAAATCCAGGGAGTTCGATTTCTCGCTGTAATAAATGGTGACGGTGGAATCGGCGGCGGCGCGCTGGCGATTCTCCACCAGGAAATATTCCCGATCGTTGATGGGGATTTTCAGCGAGGTGGCATGGGACGGATCCTGGCTCCCCGTGGGCGCCCATATCTTGTACTCGCTGAAAGGACCGCTGCCGGCTTTGGCCACCACGGGCTCATCCCAGCCCATATAAGCGCGCACCCAGGCGGAGGGGTAAACGGGCAGGAAGCCGTTCAGGGTGTTATAGCCGGCGAAATCCATCACGTCGAAGAAGCCGAGCTGGGAAATGCCCTTGACCACGTCGAACATGTCCGGCAAGCCCATTTGCCGCGCCAATTGGTTGATGAGGATGCCATTGATTCCCCAATTGACCTTGTCCTGGCTGGCGGCCTCGGAGAGCATCATGATGTTGTCCACCGTGTCGCCGGTCACGACCTTGAAGCCCCTGGCCGCGGCCCGCTTGTCTTTATCTACGGGGCCGTCCTTCTTGGCGGTGGTGGTGGCGCTGTCCAGCAAATGGAAATCGTCCGGCGTCACATAGAAATCGGTGAAATCGTTGGGCGTATTGGCTGCGAACGAGCCCAGTTGCCCGCCATCCAGCAGGCGGGAATGCCCGGCGTGGAAGATCAGGTAACATCGGTGTATCTTGGTGTTGCCGGGATCGGCCAGCGAGTCCGCCCGCGCGGCCAGAAAAGGGTTGTTCTCGGCTCCCTCGAGCTTGTTCGCTTTGTCGATGGCATCATATACGAACGACATCAGGCGTTGTCCGCGCTCTTCGTTGAATTCGGTGAACTTCTGCTTGGGGTCGCGATCCAACTCGGAAGGATTGTAGGAAGCGATGCTCCGGGGCAAGCCGATGGGCTCAACCTTGCCGTCGGCATCGGGTTTGGGGAAGATCTTGACGTTCACCGTCACCCTGCCATTGGAAACCTTTTCGAAATAGTTCTTCGCGAATTCGAAATGTTTTTCCAGGTAATAGCGATAGCGTCTGGCGGCCAGCCCGGGATCCAAGGTGTAAAGGTGTTCGTTCTTGGCTTCCGGATCCTTGTCGGATGTGCCCGCCGAACCGAAAGTGCCGTCGCCGGTGGTGTTGACATCGTCTTTCGTTTCCTTAAGGAAATTCACGTAGATGGCATACACTTCCAAAATATCCGGCCCATCGGCCGCGGCTTTTGCCGCACTGCCGGATTTGAACAAAGGGGGCCGCTGGGATTTGGCGGCGACCGGTGCAACCAAGGCGAGACCCAGCATCACGGCGGGAACCACTCCTTGGGCCCAATTTCGGGAACTACCGCTCAGTGCCGTTCTCATTGCGGGATAGCCCCGTTTCGCGCCGTTCGCCGTCATGAATTGCTTTCGGTTGGGAAGACAAAAGTACAAACTCCCCGGAATCCAGGGTAGGCGTCACGGCCGCTGCAGACGGCTGAAGCCCTTGGGCACCTTGATGAAGAAAGGATCGCGGCGCCAATGCGGATTGACTTCCAGGCTTTTCACCTTGATCTCCAGGACCGCATCCCGGTACCTGTACAGGCGCATCTTGCCGGGCACCGGGCGGCCGCCGCCGCCCTTCCGCTCCGCCCGATAGTCCGAGTATTCGATGCGGAAGGCGGAATCCTCGCGTAGCGCTTCCGTTACCAGCCCCGTATGCGCGTCCAGCCGCACCTGCCAGGGCAAGCTCTTGCCGGCATTATCGGCATCCCCGGCAACGCCGGCATATCCGAAACTGCCGCCGCCCAAGGGATGCAAATCCCGCGGCAACTCCGCGGCCAGGCTATCGACCGGCGCGTCTCCGGGAAAGAAATCCCCCCATAGACAGGAGAACAGGTCATGCACGGAGACTTCCCGTAGGCCCAGGTTCCCCATCTCCACATGCTCGCCCGCGCCTTCCGCATAGGCTTCTCGATCGAACAGCACCAAGGTCCATTGCCCCCGCGTCCACAGGAAGCTGCCCCCCAGCATGCCCGGCAGGCCGTACAAATCCAGCTTATAATCCCGGCGCGGTTTGGCCGATAAGGCGGCCGAGACGGAGGTTTTCCGACCGCCGGAAAATGCCGTCAGCTCCAGCTCCGCCCGCAGCGAGTCCGGGGCCGGAGGTAACTTGTATGTTTCTCCCGCCAGGATGGCCGCGCCCGCCGGAAAACGCGGCGCCACCGCGCAACCGGTCCAAAGGAACGGCAAGGCGGATGCGGCCAGGAGCATAAGGAGAGGGCGGATGCGGGATTTCAAGGCAGGGACAGGATGAACTCATCCGGAGTGAGCAGAGATGCGGGGGCGGCGGGCATGGCTCAATTGACCTTGCGGTGGGCCAACTCATGGGCCGGGTCCAGCTTCAGGATCTGGCGCCATTTCTCTCCGGCCAAATCCGAGAACCCCAGCTTCTCCAGGATCAGGGCGTAATGCTCCAGGATGGTCGTGTCCTGGGGGATGCGGCTAACGGCCATCTCGATGAACTTGCGGGCCTTGGGGAAATCGTTCTTGCGGTAATACAACCAGCCTTTGGAATCCAGGAAGGCCCCGTTCTCGGGTTCGAAGGCCAGGGCGCGTTCGATGAGATTGCCGGCATAGTCCAGCTCGCGATTCTCCTCCACCAGCATATAGCCCAGGTAATTGAGGATGGTGGCATCGCTGGAGTCGAGCTTGACCAGGCGCTTCATGACATCGATGGATTCGCTCCGCTTGTTGAGCTGCTCCAGGGCCACGCCCAATTCGAAAAGCACGCGCCGGTTGCTGCCTTCCAGCTCTAGCGCCTTCTTGAAATAAACCACTCCCTGCTCGCGGAAGCGCCGTGTCTGGGCGGTCATGCCGGTATCGCCGGCCGGGGAGGATTTCGCGTTCAGGATGGCGCGGGTCGAATCGGCCCCGGTGCGGCGATCCGATTCCAGCTTCTTGGCGACCTGGGTGAATACGATGCCCTGGATATAGCTGGCGTACCAATCCTTGCCCTCGCCCATCTTCGCCAACAGATCGACGGCTTTCTGTTCCATGCCCTCGCGGATATAAAAGGAGGCCAGCTTGGCCCAATACTCCGGCACCTTGGCGTCCAGATCGATGGCCTTCTTCAGTTCCGTTTCCGCAAGCGCATGCTCCCGCAATTCCATGCCGATGGAGCCGAGGTAAAAATGGTTGATTGGGTTCTCCGGCTGGCTTCTGATCAGCTTCTGGAAAATGCCCTTGGCTTCCGGGTAGCGGGCGCGCTCGTACAGCTGGGTCGCGTAGGGCGACAGGAATTCGCGCTCTTCCGGTTTTTTCTTGAGCAAGGCTTCATAGGAAGCCAAGGCGGAATCCGGCATGCCCGCCAGGATTTGCGCCCGCGCCTTCTGCAGTTCATAATGCAGGTTGTCGGGATTCTCCTGCGCCAATTTCCGCAGCACGTCGAGGAGGCTGGCGAACATCTCCTGATCCTCGTAAAAGGAAGCCAGCTTCTCGCCGAACAGGGGGTTGCCTGTCTTTTCCCAGGCCGTCCGGTATAGGGCGGCGACCGCATCCACGCGGCCCAGGACGCGGTAATTCTGGCCTTGCTTCTCCACCAGACGCACCGGGTACTCGATGCGGGGCAGCAGCTTTTCCATCACGGCCACATGCTTGGGAATATCCTTCAGGCTTTCGTACAAGGTGGCGAGCGTATACAGGAGATCCTTGTCCTGATCGTCCAGCTCCACGGCCTTGTTGTAGAAGGAGAGCGCGGCCTGCACGTCGCCCTTGCGCAGATGGATTTCCGCCACTTCCTGGTACTCGCGGCTGTCGGGAACGCCTTTCAGCTCCAGGCAATGCCGGCCCGTCACCAGAGCCGAATCGATCTTCCCCGCCGCCTTCAGCTTGTCGATGAGGAGAAAACAGAGATCCCGGCTTTCCGGATCGTATTCGTAAGCGATCTGGAAATAGGAAAGGGCCACCGCGTCATTGCCTTCCATCTCCTGCTGGCGCGCGCGTAGGAAGAACTCATGGGCGATGAAGGCCTTCTGCTCGTTGTGGATTTCCTGGTTGCGATCCGACTCCGCGGCCGAGGCTTTCGCGGGAGCCTGCTTCTGCGGGCCCGCGCAGGCGCCCAAGAGCAGCGCCAAGGAGAGCGAGGCGGCCGGGATGCGGAAGTTGCGGATCATCTGGTACTACTTGGTGACGACCAAGTCCACGCTGCGGCCCTGGTAGGCGGCACCGGCCGCGGGAGATTGCGAAAGCACGGTATTAGGCAGGCTTTTGGCCTCTTTCTTGTAAGCCAGCTTCCCCACGTTCAGGCCCAGGCTTTTCAGTTGCGCCTTGGCCTGGCTCAGGGACATGCCGATGAGGGAGGGCATACCGGTGGGAGTCGCGTCCTTGCCTTGGGACAATTCGATATTCACTTCGCGACCCTTCTCGAGGGTGGCGTTGGCCGCGGGCGAGGTGCCGATCACGGCGCCGGCGGGGAAAATGGCATTGCGCACCTCCCTTACCCGCCCCATTTTCAGACCCAGTTGTTGCAAGGTGATCTCCGCCTGGCGCAGAGACAGCCCCCGCAAGGAAGGCAGCTCCACGCTTTTCAGGCCTTTGCTGATGCGTACCCAGATGCGGCGGCCTTGTTTCACCTCGGTCCCCGTTTCCGGGTACTGGGTGAGGATTTTCCCCGCTCCGATATCGTTGCTGTAATCGCCGGTGGAATCCAGCATATAAATGAGCCCGTTCTTAAGCAGTATAGACTTGGCTTGCTCGGGGGGCAAGCTCACCAAGGCGGGAACCTTGACCGTGCCTTTGAATTTGCCCGCCACATAAGGCATTATGAGCATGTTGGTCAGGAAATACAGGACGGCTCCGGCCAGGATCCAGAACAGGAGGGCCAGGAAAAAAGGTCGGGAAAAAAGACGCGCCAACACCGATGGGGTTTCCCTCTCAGGTTTTGAGTTCATCCTCTTGCAAGATCAGGAGGTCTTTGCCGTCCAGCACAATATACCCTTTTTTCTGGAAGTAATTCAGCACCCGCGATACGGTCTCGCGCGTAGTGCCCGACATATCCGCGATGAATTGCTGGGTGGGGCGTTCCTTGACCACGATCATGCTTTTGCCCTCCTTGGTCTTGGAGCGGATGCCGCGTTCTTCCATGAGCTGGAGCACAGTGGCCGCCACGCGCCCGTAAACGCGCATCAGGGCCAGGGAGGAGATTTGCCGGTTGGATTTGCGCAGGCGCCGGGACATTTCCGCGAGCAAGGTCAGGGCCAGCTCCGGCTGCTTTTTCATGGTGGCCAGGAAATCCTCACGACGGATGGTCAAAAGCCGGGAATCCTCCACGGCGCGCACGGTCGCCGAACGGGGTTCCCCGTCCAGCAAGGCCATCTCCCCGAAGAAATCGCCCTCCTTCAGGGATGCCAGGATGGCCTCGCGGCCGTCCTCGGCGGTAAGCACTACCTTCACTTCCCCTTTGGCGATGATGAACAGGCTCTGATTGGTCTCATCATCCTCCATGAGGATGATTTCGCCCTTGCGGAAGCTCTTCTCGATGAGCATCTGGGCGATGGTGTTGAGCTGCGCGTCTTCCAGGGCGGAGAAAAGATCCACGCCTTTGAGCAGTTCGTTTTTCAGCCCCATTGTGCCTCCGTCGACGGGTAAAAGTCAAAGTGAAATCCGGTTTTCACATCTCAAGCTGTATCGTCTGATGCCGCTTGGGTCCCAGCGAGATGATCCCGATGGGCACTTCCAGCAATTCGGCCACGCGCTTCAGGTACTTGCGCGCGTTATCGGGAAGGTCCTTCCAATCCGTCACCTCTACGGTGGGCGATTTCCAGTCCGGCAGGGTCTCATAGACTGGCTTCACTTTTTCCAGCGCCGAGATCTGGGCGGGGAATTGATCCATGCGGCGGCCGTTAACCTCGTAGGCGGTGCAGACCTGGATCTCGTCGAAGTCGTCCATCACGTCCATCTTGGTGATGGCCAAGTGGGTGAGGCCGTTCACCATGGCGGCGCGGCGCACCAGCACGGCGTCGAACCAGCCGCAACGGCGTTCGCGCCCGGTGGTGGCCCCGTATTCATGGCCGATTAGGCGCAGCCGTTTGCCGGTCTCGCCCATCTCTTCCGTGGGGAAAGGACCGTTGCCCACGCGGGTGGTATAGGCCTTGACCACGCCTATCACCTGTTGGATTGCGGTAGGCCCCACGCCGGAACCGATGCATGCGGCCGCGGCCACGGTGTTGGAAGAGGTGACGAAAGGATAGGTGCCATGATCGACGTCCAGGACCGTGCCCTGGGCGCCTTCGAAGATGAGACGCTTGCCCTGCTTGAGGGCGGAGTTGATGAGAGCGACGGTGTCCACGATGTACGGGGACAGGCGGCGGCCGAATTCGCGGTACTCTTCGAACGTCTTTTCGGCGGACAGGGGCTCCCCGCCGTACATTTTCACGATCACCTCGTTGTGGGCGGCCACCTGCGCGAAGATCTTTTCCTTCAGCGCGGCTTCTTCCAGCAAATCCCCCACGCGGATGCCGCTGCGGTTGACCTTGTCGTAATAGGCCGGTCCGATGCCGCGGCCGGTGGTGCCGATGGCGGCTTTGCCCGCGGCCTTTTCCTTCAGCTGATCGATAAGCTTATGGTAGGGCAGCACCACCTGGGCGTTCTCGGCCACCCACAGGCGGCCGTCCATGTCCATCCCCTTGGCGCGCACTTCATCGATTTCATTCAGGAACTGTCCCGGATCCAGCACCACGCCGTTGCCGATGACGCATTGCTTGCCCGGGTGCATGATGCCGGCGGGAATCAGATGGAATATGAATTTCTGATCGCCGACCTCGACGGTATGGCCGGCATTGGCGCCGCCCTGGAAGCGGATCACCAGATCCGCCTCGTGGGTCAAAAAGTCCACGATCTTGGCCTTGCCCTCATCACCCCATTGGGCACCCACTACCACTCGATTCGGCATTTTATTTCCTGCGCCATGGCCCCACGGGCCATGTTTCCTTCACTAGACCCAACGGGCCGAGGACCCGAAAGGGCCAGGGGCGAAAGGTAAAAACAAGCCCGGTCGCCCACAATGGCGCTGCGTGGGGCTTTTGCGTTTCCCGTTCCGGGGCTCGGCCGGCTCCGGGAGTTTTGCAATAAAAAAGCCCGCCTTTGCGGGGCGGGCTCGAAAATATCGTTAGGCTCCTGGGAGCGGCCGGCCTTATTCTTCTTCTTCCTGGGCGAACAGGGCCGTCCAGGAGGGGTTGATACCGGCCTGTTCCACGGCCACGCGCCACTCATTCCCCAGGATTTCCCGGGCCACGGAGCAATGGGCGAGCTGGAAGCAGGACTCGCAGGCACTATCGCAGCCGTCGAGATGGGTATTGCGGTAGGCCGAGGCGCTGATCTCGATAGGCGAGTCCAAGAGTTGGAGGATGCCGCGATAGGCGACGCGGGCCGGAAGCGTGTCCAGGAAATCCACTTCCACCTGGTGCTGCAACAATTCGAATTCGAGCTCGTTGAGCAGGCTGATCAGGGAGGTCTCGTCCAGATCCTCCGCGGGCGGCAACTCGCGCGCCCGCAGCAAGCGGCGCATCGATGTGAAGGCGGGCGCGAGGCGCTCGCGATCCGGTCCGCAGGTCCAGTCGAAATGGTTCCGAGATAGGTCTTCGTCCGAATGGCGCTTTAGCATAGTCCCCGTGTTCGTGAGCGTTGGCAAGAGCTATTGTAGCAGGGCCGCTTTTGCGTGATCCAGTTTAATATCAACGGGTTAGCTTATAAAAACCCAAGCTGCTCAAAGAGGCCGGAGAACCTTCAAAAGCGAAAAGCGCTTGAGCATTCCTTGACTTGCCGTCTATCCCGGGCAATGCGGATCGCAAGTCGAAGCGCGGCCTTGGTTTGGGAAGCGGACGGGAGCGGAACCAGGCCGGAAAGCCTCAGGCCCGCATTTCGGATGTGTCGGAAAAGTTTCCATGTCGGGAGGACCGCTAAAACTCCCAGCCTGCCTCGAGGCCGTAGATCATGGTGAGATCGCGGTTGAAATCGCCTTGGCGCCAAGCCAGCCCGTCCAGGAAATGCAAGTCATAAAAGGCCGCGCCCAGATGCGCGCCCACCAAGGTATGGCTGGCCACCTTGGCCTGGAAGGTCATGCGCGATTTGCTGATCCATCCGATGGAGGCATGCGTGGACGTGCCGTTCAGGAATTCCAGCGAGAAGGAGAAAGGATCGTTATGGCCGAAGCGCAGCAACGGCCCCGCCACCAGATAGCCGCCCCGGAAATCGAAGCTCCGGGAGGGATCGGAGACGCCCCGCAGCTTCACGTCCAAATAACCGCCTTCCACGCTCAGACCCATGCCCATGCCCGGCCTATCGAGACCGATGGCATAACGGATGCCGGTGAGATAGGTGTCGCGATACAAATCCGGCTCCCCGTCCGCGCCGCCGAACTTCTGCCCCGAATACGAAAGCCGCAAGCCCATTTCCTGGAACACGGGTACGTCTTCATCGTTGGTCGCCAGTTCGTACACGGCTTGCGCGCCGTAGATGAGGAAGGCGCCCACCACCACCACGCCCACCACCACGAAAATGATGGCGGCCCAATCAGGGTCACCGCCACCGCCGCCCCCGCCTCCTTTACCGTGGCCCCAACCGTTCCAATCCGCCATGAGATTGACGAACCATCCCCGGGTCACATCCTTATCCGCCACCATGGTATGCTCAGCGGTCGTTTCGCCTTCAATGGGCAAACCCAATATCAGGCTGTCCGGCGATGTGGCCTGCGCGGCGGGATGGGCGATGCCGTAAACGGCCAAGGAGTCGCGGCGCAGGGAGTCCTGATGCGCCGCCCGCTTGGCGGCGATTTCGCGCAAGGCGCGCGGGGCATGCACCGAGGCCGTGTCGGCGAGGGAATCAACCTGGGCTTTGCCATTCCCCACGGTTCCCGACGTGGAATCGGCGGCTATGGAGGAATCCTTGCGGACGTCTGCGCCCGTCGCGGGCCTGCTCCCTGGGCCGGAAGTCCGCGACGCCGCCGCCACCGTCACCGCACTTTGCAATTCCGATCCGGTGAGCAAACGCCCCTGGCCGGGATGCGAAGCCACAAAGGCCTGAAACCCCTGCGCATCCGCGCGGATCAAAGGGCTTCCTGAAAACGCGGAGCAAAAGGCGGGAAGAGTGGGGCCGGCGGGATCCGGGACGGAAACAGGCATGGTCCGAGGCGATTCCGCGCAGGCGGGGATCAACGATTGCAAACCCAATGCGAAAAGCAAAGGCAAAGCGGCCATCCGTAAGCGATTTTTCGGGCGCGGCATAGGTCTCCCCGCGGCGGGCTCTTAGCCCGGTCCGCCCCCTCAATACGCCCGGAACGATCGAATCCGCTATGCTATCGGGGCATTTGAGGGTTTTGCGGGCGACGGATTCACACAACCGGTATCATTGGAACTGGGTCAGGGAAAGCGTATTCCCATCCTGGTCCTTGAACCAGGCGATCTTCCCTCCACTCGGCGCATTCCAGACACCCAGGTCATCCTGTTCCATCCACGGGTAGCGCTCGCAGCTGACGCCTTTGCCCAATAGCTCCTTCACGCTGGCTTGGATGTCGACCACGTCCCAACCCAGCACGGTATAAGGGGGAGGCGTATGTTCCTGGACTTTCTGGACGCGCAGCATGGTTCCGTTCGCGTCGAAGACGAGGGCGAAGGCGTCGTCCGTCACCAGTCGCAGATGCAACGTTTTCTCATAGAATTGCCTGGCGCGGTCCGGGTCGCTGGTCGCCACGAAGGCCACGAGCTTGGAAGTGTTGAACATAGGACCTCCGCTATGGATCATCGTGGAGCAAGCCGGCAGCCCCATAATGCGAGGCGGCTGGAGTTCGCAACCCAGCTCCAGCACGCGCCGCCGCCGCTTGGCGAAGGAGCGAAACGACGAGCCGGTAGGCCAATAACGCGAGGAGCGTGGAGTTCGCACAAGCGAACTCCAGAGCGACGAGCCACTACACGTCGAGCTCTTTCACCAAATAAGCGTTCTCTTCGATGAACTTCCGGCGCGGCTCCACCTCTTCGCCCATCAGCATGGTGAAGATCTGATCCGC
>JBDSWM010000212.1:0-8753 GCA_039926685.1 Fibrobacteria bacterium
TGAGGTTGTTCAAGCGGCTTCATCCCCTGGATGAAGCCGCTTTTCTAATCCGTCGAACGCCGCGCGAGATTACATTATCTCACATGCCGCTCCTCCCCTACCTTCTGGTCGCCGCCTTAGCTCTTGACCGGAACCTGGCCGTCATTAGCGAAGAACGCATCGGCGCGCCGAGTACCGCCTACAACCATTCCTCCACCCTCGCCGAGACCGCTGAAGGATCCCTGGTCGCGGCCTGGTACGGCGGCAGCGCTGAGGGCGCCGACGACGTATCCATCTGGGCCAGCCGCAAGGACGGCTCAGGCTGGTCGCCGATCGTGGAGGTGGACGACGGCCGGCGCGATGACGGCCTCTTGTACGCCTGCTGGAATCCGGTGCTGCATACCGCCCGCAGCGGCGTCATCTATCTCTTCTACAAGATCAGTTCCCGGCGCGCCGTCGAGACCCTGGCAGGCTATCAGAACTGGTGGGGCTGCTTCAAGACCTCCACGGACAATGGGCGCACATGGTCGGAAAGGCGGTGGCTTCCCGCCAATGACTCTCCCCTCTTCGCTAATTTCGGAAAGGTCATGTCCGGACCCGTGAAGAACAAGCCCCTGGAATTGCCCGACGGGTCCCTGCTCAGCGGGTCCAGCACAGAAGCCGAATCCTGGCAGACGCACGTGGAAATCGGGGCTGCCGGGAACTGGACAGGCAGCATCGCGCTGGTGGGCCCGCTCCAGCCCACGGGGGCCATCCAACCCGCATTCCTGGTGCTCTCCCCCGATTATCAGAACCTGCGCATGCTGTGCCGCCCCCAGACCGGAAACAACCCCTTCACAGCCGTCTCCTCGGACATGGGGCGCACGTGGTCGGCCCTGACCCGGGTGCCCGGGCTGGAGACTTCGGTAGGCCTGGACGCGCTGACCCTGAGTAACGGGTGGCATCTGTTGGCGCATAACCTGCCGCCCAACCGCTATCCCCTGGTCCTATCGCGAAGCCGGGACGGGATCACTTGGGAACGGGTCCTGCCCGACCTATCCGTGAGCGGAACCTTGCGGATGGACTATCCGGCCATGATCCAGACTCGCGACGGCCGTGTGCATGTCACCCATAGCTGGGATCGGGCGGGCATAAAACATCTCGTTCTCGATCAGCAATACTTGACGGGCGGCGCTGCGGCTGTGATCGCTGTCCCACATCGCGCGCGCGCGGCCGTCCAGGGGCCGTTCCACGGGATATGGGATGCAGTCGGGAGGGACCTGCGATAAGGATTTTGAATTTCAATTTGCCCCGCCCAGGCTGATGGACCGTAACCAAACCAGGTTATGGAAAAAGTTCCCGGATTGAAAATCACCGGATCTCCAGAACATGCAAATGCTGTATTAGGCCGAGCCTGGTTGCCTGAAAAGGGGATGCCAGTCATTAAAGCGGTGTAACCATGAGAACATTTTTATTCGAAGTCGAATGTTGAACAAGTAGGTCAAGCATAGATTGATTCGTCAAGCCAAGCCGGTTTACCCGGCGGAGTCCGTCCGAAAACGAAATCATGGGAGATGCATGACTAAGGTAGCCCTACATCGCTGGAACCCGGCTCTTCTCACGTGGCTCTTTTTGCTCCTCAACGCGCACTCCCAAACCCAAATCCCCATCACCTTGACTGCCACCATACCGGCAGCGGTGGACAATGGTACCGGGCAATATCTACGTCCCTACTTCGAACAGGACGGCGAAAGCTGCGGTAACGCCAACGGGATCGGCTTCAATTTCACCTATGCGATGGATTGGGCGCGCAACCTCCCGGCGAACGCGGCGGACAACCAATACCCGTACCTGTATACCTATAACTTCCTCAATGACGGCGATTCCTTCAACGGCACCAGCCACATGTACGTGGATGCCTTGAACATCGCGAAGGAAAACGGCATTCCCAATGTTACCACCTGGGGAGGTTTCGATGCGGGATTCGACAATTACAATTGGATGACCGGTTATGACAAATATTACAAAGCGATGCAGAACCGGGTCGACGTCATCGATTCTTTCAGCATCGCCGACAGCCTCGGGCTCCGGAAGCTGAAGCAATGGATTTTCGACCACGGAGACGGCTCGAAGACCGGTGGGATCGGGAATTTCGCGGTAAGCGTATGGGCCTCGTTCGGGGTCCCCGGCTGGCAATTCGGCAAAATCGCCTCCGGACCGAAAAGCGGCGAGGCCATCAGCATGATCTACGGATCCGACCCCGGGGGCGATCATGCCCAGACCGTGATCGGCTATAACGACAGCATCCATTTCGACTTCAACAAGGACGGGAAATTCACGAACAATATCGATCAGAACGGCGACGGGAAGATCACCATCGCCGATTGGGAAATCGGCGCCTTGCACGCGGTGAACACGTGGAGCACCGACGCCTCGGACGCCGGCACCAATTACTGGTGCCCTTACCGCCTGCTCGCCTTGGCCCAGGATAAAGGCGGACTTCGCAACGGTAACCGGGCGACCATCGCAACCGCCAAAAAACAGTATACGCCGAAAATGGCCCTTAAGATCTCTCTGACCCATTCGCACCGGAAGGAGATCGCCTTATCCGTAGGCGTCGCGCCTTCGCGCGATGCCACGGAGCCGACCAAGATCAGGTCCTTCCAAAAGCAATTCACCTATGCGGGAGGCGATTTGCCCATGTGCGGGCAAAACGCATCGGCTACGATTGAAATCGGCCTGGACGTGAGCGATTTGATCGACTCCCTGGCCGGAGCGCAAGAAGCCTCCTTTTTCCTCATCGTGCAATCCAAGGGCGGAAATTCCGGGACGGTCAATTCGCTTTCCCTCATGGATTACTCCGCCGGGGCGGCCAATGAGATCAAATCGACGCAAACCGGCGTGAAAGCCAACGGCAACGCCATGACCTATGTCAAGGTGGCGGCTACCGTCACGACCGCGGTCCGTAAGGGAAACGGGGTCCCGCATGCCCGCCGCTTCGAGTCCCGTCGCGGCGGAGCGGGGTTCCAAATCCGGGGACATTGGACCGGGACGGAGAAGATCGGCGTGCTGACCCTCGACGGAAAGCTCAAGGCTTCCTTCGTTCCCGCCCCGGGCGACACGTGGTATTCGCTTCCCCGCCAGCTTAACCCGGGGGCCTATCTCATCCGCATCACGGAAAAAAACGGCGCGACTGAAACGAACCCGGTGTTGTTGCGATAAGCTTCCGTAAACGTCAAATGCAAAACCGGGGGAATGGGATGATCAATAGAGAATGGCTATCGATTTTGGGATCAGCCGGCATCGCCGCTCTGATGATTTGGGCGTGTGATGAGGGCGGAACCGCGCCCGATGACAGCGCTGCCTTGAGCGGCATTTCGGCCGTGGACTCCGTTTACGCAGGGTACCCGCGGTTATATGATCCGCCCTGCACCGTGAAGGTCAGCTTCAACTACAACGCTTCCAAGGTAGGCGCCATGGAGGTCGCCGCGACCCTGGATTCCGGGAAGACCTGGATTCCCGTCGCGACTCTCGCCGCCAATGGTTCCAAACCGGCCCAGGTCACGTGGCCCCTGGATCGCGATGCCGATACCGGCCTTTTCGATTTTTTCGGGTATAAGGAAGGCTATCTGAAGGTTACCGACAAGTCTTCCGGATTATCGATCCAATCCGGGAAGTTCAACGTCATCGGAAACGTGCCCTTCATCCTGACTTCACCCACGGGCGGGGAGACCTTTTCGGTCAAGGACAGCATAGCGATGACCTACGGGGTCAATACGCACCTGACCGCCCAAATCAAGGCTTGCATCCGGCCCAACGATTCCGCCATCCAGTGGAAACCCCTGGAAAAATTCACGAGCTCCACGACCTTGACCTTTCAGCGCGGCCCGGCCAGATCCTTCGTCCAGAAGTTCACGCTGGCCTATTTCGATACCGCCCTCGCATGGTCGGGCAAATGGGCCACCCAGCCCTTGCAGATCATGCTTAAGGACTACGGTTCCGGAGGGAAAATCAAGCTGTCCGGATTAATCACGGTCACCCCTTGAGCACGTGGAATTTTAAGTCGGCAATAGTGCCGGCAATAATGCTGCCGATAGCGCCTGCGCTCCTTATCCTATTGGCCGGGTGCGATTTTCCTTATCGGCCGGAACCGCAGCCGCAACCGGTATTCGAGCAGAAATCCAACGGATCCGTATTTTCCGTCAACACCAACCAGCAGGTTTGCAATCCGTCCATCGCCGAAAGCGACGCCTATCCCGCGTCCATGCTTTGGCTCGGCTTCGATCAGCTTTCCGTAACGGTGCCGGATGGCGTCACGGACTACCCCTTGACCCGGATCGAGGAACACGACCGGATCACGGTCACGGATACCTCCAATACCGTGCGCTGGTCCCTGATGGCCCGCGAAGCCGCGCCTACGGGGGAAATGCAATGCCCCCGATGGTCCGCTCATCCCGACTACATCTCCTTTACGGTCGGGATCCCGGCGCAAGCGTACAGCGGGTACGCGGTTAGGGTTTCCGATCGGAGAATGCTGAAAATCTGCAATGCCCATCTGGAGGAGTTCAGCACTCCCCATGCCTGGATACCCGACAGCATCGCATCCTCAGATACGGCCGGAAATCCGACCTACGGGGCGGACGGTTTCGCGGCCAGGGAAGATGTCCAGCGTTTTTTCGGTACGACCCGCTTCAAATTCGTCTACGCGATGCCCGAGACCCAAAGCGGCGCGCTTTTCTTCATCGATTACTCGGCGACGGGCGCTCCCGCTCCCGTCCGCTTGCCGAAGCCCGCGGGCAAGGAGTCGTGGCATTGCGAAAGCCCTCAGGTCTCCCGGGATGGGGACTGGATCGCATTCCATTGTTTCCAGAACGCGGTTCCGGGTTACGCCTACGCTACCTACATGCAGAAGCTCCAGGCGGGCGCGCTTCCCATCCTGGTCGCGGATCGCGCATCCGATCCGCATTGGTGGGTCGATCCCGCCGGCGGCGCATACCACCTCGTTTATTCGGTCACCAAGGGCGACTATTTCACCACCGCTGAGTTCACCGACCCGGCACTGCAAAAGGACGGAACCTTTGGGGCCACGGTCAGGCAAAGGCTCGCGGGAAGTCCCACGACCGCGTTTTCCCTGGACGCGGGCGCCAAACCCGATACCCTGGTACGGTTGCCGTTCAAAGGCGGGCTTTCCCGCGACGGGAACTTCCTGTGCACGGCCTACAAGTACGCCTACCTGATGCGGATCCAATGAATCGGAATAAAATACTCCTCGGCGGCTTACTCGGCGGCCTCATCGGCTCCGCGCTCCTTCTTTCCCTGCATCCCCTGTTCCGCAAACATGGAACGCGTGGGGCCGGCTTCGATACCCTGTCGAACCGTCCGTGGCGGAACATCGGCGGCTGCGGCGCAGGAGGTTCGGGCGGCGGATCGAGCGGCGTCCGGTGGATCGGCAGGGGCGTGAGCGGGGCGTTGCTGGACGTGGAATTCATGCCCAAAATCAATTTCGGTCAGACTTTCCTTAACGGGATGGCGGAGCCTCGCCTGGGCTACCACCCCCGCTGGTCGACGGAGTTGGGTCTTTCCATGCCCATCGGTATGAAGGAGATGGAGGTCCAGTACCAGTCCAACCTGGATCAGCAGCTGATCCGCAATGGCAGCCGGGGCGATCTCACAGCCGATATCCGGCAATCATTCGGGGATCATAGCCAGTACGCGGCCCAATTCGCCCTCACCTTCCCCACGGGCCAATACGACGCGAGGCGCGGCACGGACCGCTCAAAGAACATTCTGCCCCAGGGTCTCCAGATGGGCCGGGGCATCTATTCCGGGACCTTGGGGCTATCGTACACGCGGGACAATGATCAGGGGATGATGGTCTTCGACGGCTATTACACCTATCCGTTCATGATCCGCTTGGATGGGAAAAACGAATACCTGGAAACCGAGTATCGCGACTACGCATCTACCGCCGGAAAAACCCGCTCCCGCTTTCGCTATGGATCCTGGCTGAAACCTTATGGCGAGAGCGACCGGGGCGATTATTATCCACCCTCGGCGAGTATCGATGCGATTTACGCGCGCCGGACGGAAGGGACGGTCCAGTCGTTCCAGGTGTTCTTCTCGGCGCCGATGGGCGTCCGGTGGATCCATTCCCCCGATCCCGCGCTTTACGATCCCATGCCCGATCCGGACAATCGTGCCTGGGACCTGGCGTTCGGTTATGGATTGGAATCTTCCAGCGAAACCGTGCCCCTATTCTTCGGCGTCGGGATGCCGATGCATGCCAAACGGGATATTTCCGGCGCTTGGACGTCCCCGGATTGGGAAAACGTGGGACAAGAATGGATCTTCGCCCTGGGATTCAAGGCGATTTTATTCTGAAAGCCTGAGCGGCTTATCGCCCTTTATCCATGCTTCGGTAGACGTATTCCGCACTCTCTTTCCTCCCCATCCGCTCCAGGAATTGAGCCAGATAAACCGCCGCCTCTTCCCTTAGGTTCCGGTTGCTTCCCCACCTTGATGAACGGATCTCCCGAAGCCGGGAATCGATCGTCAAGGTATCGTCCAGATCCATTCCGGCAATCCTAGTGATTCCGGCGATCCCGGCCATCTCCGCAGCTTGCGATTTATAAAACAGCGCTTCGGTTCCATCCGCATAAACGAGCCGCCAATCCGGATCGTTCAGCAGCGCCGTCGCCAGCCGAAGGTATCTCGTCACCAAGGCCGTGGGCAGGATTGCGTAGGTAATCCCGTATCGATCGCACGCCAATCCGAACGACACCGGATCGTCGAGTAGCGCGCTGTATTCCGCGAGAAACGAATCCGGCCTCAATGCGTACCGGGTGTCGATGAATACCTTGCGCGGCGGATAGCTTTTCCATAAGAGATAGCCGCCGTGGCGGTCGGCATTGAATCCATTGCCCGCTACCGGATGGGCCGCAAGATAGGCGACGCTTCCATCCGGAAAGGAAAACGGCGCGACCGCACCGCTTCCGTCTATTTGCGCCGATACGGCGGCATGGGCCGCGACAGCGTAAATGGCGAGCGACGTCATCGCGACCAGGGCGGGAATCCCTACGTACCGGCGAAGCGTGGGCCTCCATTCCATAAGCGAAGCGAATGCGGCGGGTAGCTGGACGCTGAGGAGCGGCAAAACCGAGAAGAAATAAAGGATGATATTCCGTTCCGACCGGAACGCCAGAAAAGCCATGCCCATGGCGACGAAAGCCAAGGGTAACCGGACGCCCCTGGGAGCCAATGCCATCGAAACACAGGCGAGGGCGGTCAGGGCCACAGTCGCCCAGGCATAATGCGCGTCGGAGGTGCCGAACAACGCGGGCAGGGACCGATTTTCATCGATAAGAAGGGAAAACAGATTGTCAGGGGATGCCCTTGTCCTATGGAATAGAAGGAACGCCAACTTGAACGCCTTGGGGCCATAGGGATTCGCGAGGGGCGCGAGGCATAGCAGGATCAGGGCGCCGGCCAGGGTTAAAACCCGCCGTTTTGCAGCTTGCCGACCCGGGCTTTTATGGAGAGAGGGGAGATATGGGATATAGCCCTGCGCGATTTCCGCCGTAAGCCATGCGAGAACGATAGCGGGCCCGAGCATGAACAACGGCTGGGTGTTTGTCCACAGCACCTGGAGCGGGAAAAGGCATGCGAGATATCGCAACTTGTTCCGCCTGCCGAACAGCTCCAGGCAACAGATGAAGGCGGCCAACAAGAGCAGTGACGCCATGATCGGCCTATGCGGTGCGAGATAACGTATTTCGAACAGCGCGGCTATCCAGAAGCATGCGTTGAAGAAGAGCGCTTTCGCGGGAGCGTAGAGAAAGAACAAAAGCCCGGCGGCAAGCCCTGGTAAAACGCTGTTGGCGATGAGCACCCCCTTGAGGCCGAACAGGGATTGCATGCCGAACATGCCCACCTGAAACAGCCAATGGAGGTCGGTCCATGGTAAATCACGGGAGGTAAAGGCGAACGGATCCACATAAGGAACGGCATGGGTCCGGACTATCTCCCGGCCGGCCGCCAAGTGCCAAAAGATATCGCCGTCGCTAATGGGGTAGAAAAAAAAGAATGCGGCCGCGAAACCAACCGAAATCGCCGCGATGTGTTTCTGCATTTTCATATCCAAAAAAATAGGGGAGTTCGGCGAGTGTCAAAATAGCATGTAGAAGTCCGGAGGTTGGCATCGAGACTTAGCCCCTGGTTACGTCCCCATGGGAAACAACCATGACTCTGATCATGAGCTTTTTCGCGAATCCGTCTGAAATCGGGCTTTTTCTCTGGCCAAGGTCAGGTCCTATTCCGAGTATTTAACTTCCGCCAACATCCCGATGGTTACGGGGTACCCGCTTAGATTTTTCAACATGCCGATCCGTCAATTATCCAGCCGTCGCGCTGCAATGAACAACCGCTTTTGCTCAAGCCTGATCGCGGCGGCCTGCGCCCTGTGCGCATCGCCGAGCTCGGGCGACAACTACACCATCGACGGCTCGTCCCGGTTGGACGCCTTGTCCGCCTCGCTTCCGGTCACCGGCGTCCAGCGGGTACGCTTCACCGGAGAAGGGTATCGGAATCCCGGCACTCTGGCCCTCACGAACAACGGCTGCGATTCCCTGATGTTGGAGCGGATGTCCCCCTCCGATACGGCCGCGTTGCGCATCCAGGGGACCCTGTTGCGGATGCAAGGACAGCGGGGAGTCGTCATCCTCCGCGGTCTGGCCCTTAAGCTCGAGGGATCCGGCGCGCTCTTCGACCCCGGCATGAGCGGGAACCATGAGCTCATT
>JBDSWM010000213.1:0-3980 GCA_039926685.1 Fibrobacteria bacterium
AAGCGCAGGCATGGTCAGTCGGCTTCCGGACAGGTCTCCACTTCCTTGAAGCCCTTTTTCTCGACATGGAACAGGGCGGCGTTGGCGTTGGCCCCGTATTTTTCGTCGAAGGCGATGCGGCCGAGCACGCCGTTGAAGCTGCGTATGGCTTTAAGGGCGGGGATGAGGCCGTCTTCGTCGCTGGAGGCGGTCATGCCTTGCACCAGGAAGCGGGCGGCGTCATAAGCCAAGGCGGCCACCTTGTCCGGCGGATGCTTCCACTTGGCGGTGAAGGCCCGTTGGAAGGCGAGATAGACTTCGGTTTTGGGATTCTCCTGGAAGTCCACGCTGAAATAGGCCCCTTGGATGGGCGTGCTGCTGCTGCGATGCAGCATGGACTTGTCGTTCCAGCCGGAGGAACCGAGGAATTGGGCGCGCAGCTTGTTGAAAGCGGCCTGCGAAGCCAGCTTGTACGCCTCTTCGCCGTTGGTGGCGGCCAGGAAAATCCCGTCCAGCGGCAGGACCGAATCGGCCAGGGTCTTGGCATAAGCCTTGGGGTCTGGATCGGGGGGAACGCCCTCCGCCTTCTGCTTCTCGTAATAGAGCTTGATGGCCTGTTTGCGGATCTCCTCGAACTGGGGGGCCAGATCGTTGGCCTCGGGCTGGAAATATTGCACGGAGACGACGTTGCCGCCCTTCTTCTCCACGGTTTTCTGGAAGGCCTCCGCCAATTGGTAGCCGTACTCGCTTTCCGGGGCCACGATGGCGAAGTCTTTGAGCTTGAGGCAGCCGGTTGCGAACGAGGCGATGCGCTGCCCCAGGGTCCCCGTGGTCACATTCAACTGGAATATGCCGTCGCCCAAGGCGGCGATGCCGTGGGTGGTGGCGGTGGGCGTCACCATCGGCACCTTGCTTTTGCGCGCGCTCAGATCCACGGCCGCGGCCGCGCTCACGTCGCTCATGGCCGGCCCCACGATGGCGTCGAATTTCTCCTCGCGCATGGCCTTGCGCAAACGGTGGATGCCCACGATGAGGTTTCCCTGATCGTCCAACACGCGGGTTTCGATGCGTCCGGCGCCGCGCGCGTTATTCTCGTCCACGGCCAATTGCGCGCCCTCCTTGAGGGCCCGGCCGATCTCGGCGAAGTCCCCGGACATGGGAGCCATGAAGAGGATGGTGCGGTTCTGTTCCGGCGCGTCGGCGGATTGCTTGAGTTTGCCTTTCACGCGCGAAGCCGCGTCGGTCCTGCCGTAGCGATCCATCCAATCCTGGTAAGCCGTATGCGCCGCCTGGTAACGGCCTTCGCGCAGGTATTGATCACCCACACGTTCCAGCCAGCCGGATCGCAGTCCCGGATCCTTGTCCAGCAACTCCAGCACGGCTTCCATGTCTTCGGCGGAGAGCCCGCTTCCATCCACCAGGGCCCACAACCCTTTGGCGGCGGAGGCGGACAGGACGGCGTTGGGCGCGGTGGTGGCCGCGGCGGCGAAGGCTTTGGCGGCTTCGAGATTGCGTCCCTGGCGCAGGGCGGCCTGGCCCTGGTAGTACGCCATGCGCGGCAATTGCGGCGAGGCGCCGAAAGTCCGGCGGAAGCGCGAGACGTTCGTCAGCACCTGTTCGGACTTGCCGCTGCGCACGGCGATATCGGTGAGGATGACGATGGCCTCTTCCACGGCGGGGGATTTCGGGTTCTGCTTCACGAACCGGTTGAGCTGCGCTTCCGCGTCTTTGATCTGGCCCGCCTGGTAGGCGGACTTGGCCTTCTTCAAGACCGCCGCGCCGGCCTTGTCGATGGGCGCGGAGCCGCCGGCCGCGGACGGATTCGCCGCAACGGCGCCGCCGTTCGCGGAGGCGGAGGGTTTCGCCGGCGTTTCGGCGAGTACGGAACAAGCGAGGCACAGGGACAATGCCCTCAGCATGGATGTACCCTTCACGTGGGAAAACCTTTCGTCCTGGGCGGGAGGATGCGCCGCCGCGTCACGTAAAATAGCTTCGCGAGGGGGAAAATACACGGCTCACGGATTCGGAAACGCGGCTTCCAATGCCGCGAACAGCGCCAGGCAATTGGGATAACGCTCCTCCGGCGTCCTGGCCATCGCCTTGCGCAAGGCTTCCCAGAACGGGGCGCCGAGAGAGGGATCCACGTCCGTGATGGGGACGATGTCGTTCTTGAGGATGCGGTTGCAGAGTTCGGGGATCTTGGTGCCGATATACGGCAGCTTGTAAGTCAAAAGCTGGTAGATGACCACGGCCAGGCCGTATTGATCCGAGGCCGGCCCCACCTTGACGCCGCTTAATTGCTCCGGGGACATGTAGGAAGGCGTGCCCACCGTCATGCCGGTCTGGGTCAGGCCCACGTCTTCCATCTTGGCGATGCCGAAGTCCAGCAGCTTGATGGTGGCGCCGTCGTTGACGACCATCAGGTTGGATGGCTTCAGATCACGGTGGATGATCTTGTGCCCATGGGCGTAATCCAGCGCTGAGCTGACCTGCTGGAGCCAATGCGCCACCTGCAGGGGGCGCGGGGGCACGGGGTGGCCCCGCATCCATTGCGAAAGAGTGATCCCGTCCAGGTACTCCAGTACCATGTAGGATACGTCGCGGATGGAGCCGAAATCGTAGATGGTGTTGATGCAGGGATGGTTCAGGGATCCGGCGGCCTTGGCCTCCAGCACGAAGCGCTCCGAGGCGCGATCGAAGGTGGCCACGGCGTTCTTGGTGATGGTCTTGATGGCGACCTTGCGGCCCATGTGGGTGTCGAAGCCTTCGAAGACATCCCCGCCGGATCCGAATCCCGTTTTGCGCACGATGCGGTACTTCCCCACGCGCACCAGCCCGCCTTTGCCGTCCCTTTCGATGTCATCGGCCGCGGCGCCCGCGGGGGCGGGCGGCATGTCCGGGGTTGCATTGGGATTGGAAACCGGTAGGGGCGGTTCGCCCGACGGCGCGGCTGAGGCTGTCGACGATGGGCCGCCTTGCCGCTCGCGGGGGGCGGTACGCGGCTTTTCCGTAACAGCCGGTTGCGGCGGTTGCGCGGGAATGTTCGGGAAGAACCCGGCCGGCGTCGGCGAGCGGGGGGTGGGCGGGATTCCGGGCATGGGGTTTTTGGGGGTGGAGGCCGCGGCCGGGGTGGCGGGAGACGGCCGGCCCAGCGACGGCATGGAGATCAAGGCGGGGTCATAACCCGCGGAGGGCTGGATGGATTGCGGCCGGCCACGAGAGGGCGGCGCGGGCGCGAACCAACGCCTGAGCGCGAAAGGAAGGTAGGCGGCGGCGACCATCAAGGAAGGCAGCTCCGGCGGCAGCCACAACGAGGCTTTCAGGAAAACGGCAATGGCGATGAGGGGATAGGCCAGCCCCAGTGAAACCGCCAGGGCGAAAGTGGCGGTCGCCCCGAATTCCAGGAACCACGCCAGCGCCAGCAGCAGGATGCAAAGCGTTCCCAGCACCACCGGCAGGGACGCCCCCCAGCCGGGTTCGCTTATGACCGTGCCTTCCAGGAAATTCGCCGCCAGGGAGGCCTGGATTTCCGTGGCCGTGCGGGGACCGGCCACGGTGCCGATGGCGGCCAATCCGGGCAGCCCGGGATCGACGAAGACCACCTTCCCGCTCACCTCGCTCGCGGAGACGCGGCCTTCCAGAAAGCGCGCGGCCGGGATGCGGGGAATGCCGCCCGGACCATGGAAGCGGACGGGGATTTTCCCGCGAGCATCGATGGGGAGCACATGGGAGGCATTGAACAGTACGCCGACGCCTTCCACGTACCCGATTTTGCCCGCAGCCACGCCCAATTCGCGCCGCGCCGCCTCGACGCCCAGGTTGGCGACCACGCCGCGGGGCAAACGCAAGAAGGCGGGCACCGAGAAAACGCCCGTGCCCCGGCGCGGCCAGGCGAAACCGGTGCTCGGTTCCGGACCACCTGCCCAGCGGGAAGGTTTTGCGATCGCGGTATCGGAGAGATCCAAATCCCGGCCGAGCTGGAGCCGTAGGCCCGGTTCCGG